>WQVT01000564.1 GCA_009785715.1 Acidimicrobiaceae bacterium
GAGCACGCCGAAATGCTGGGGTGCGCTCGTCCCGATCACGGGCGTCAGGAGCGACAGGAGCGCCTCGAACCAGATGCTGAAGGCGAACCACACCTCGAAGACGGTGAGCGGCAGCCTGGCGAAGAAGTACAGCGTGGCCCGCCAGGCAGCCGGGTCACCCAGCGCGGAACGCAGCCAGCCGAAGAATCCCGGACGGGGGGCGAAGGGCCTGGGGTCGGCGACCACCACGCCCAGGATGAAGCCGGCGAGTGCCCGCTGCCAGCGGCCGAACCCCCGAGCGGCCCGCAGCCCGAGGGCGACGACCAGCACCCCGACGAACACGACGGTGAGCATGAGCCCGACGGCACCCATGGCCGCAATGACGAAGGCCGCGAACCAGGCCAGGGCGGAGCTGGTCATGAAGAAGGCCAGCTCCGCCCAGGCCCGTCGCTGGAAGGGTTCCCGGAGGATCACGACGCCGACCCGACGGGCGCGGATCGCCCACTGCTCAGGGATCCCGATCTGTGCCACGCCGGCCCGGGCGACCGCCAGGCTCAAGCGTCGCGCTTGTTGAAGAGCACGACGCCGGCGGCGAGAGGGATCGCGGTATACAGCGCCATCAGGGCCAATCCTACGCCCGCACTGACCGGTGGGTACGGCGAGCCGGGCGGCGTCGGCACCGTCGACATGATCGAGTTCACGAGGATGTTCGTCGGCAGGTAGGCAACAGCCGCCTCCGATATGCCATGCATCACGAGCGGCAGCACGAACACGACGCCGACGAAGGCGGCAATAGCCGCAGCGGTGCTGCGGAAAATGAGCCCGAAGGCGAAGGACATGAGCGCCAGCAAGGCGATGAACACGCCCGTCATGACCACGGCACGGAGGGCGCCAGGTGAGCCCAGGCCCGCCGAGGGTGCCCCGCCCCCGGACAGGATCGCCTCGCCCAGGAAGAACGCCAGGAAGCTGAGCACCTGGCAGAACACGAACGTGAACGCGGCCGTGACACCGATCTTGGCCGTCATCAGGACGGGCCGGCGGGGAACCGCAGAGAGGGTCGTTCGCATGGTCCCGCTGGCGTACTCGCCGGTGATCAACAGAGCGCCGAACACCCCTCCCGTGAGCGCCGCCGCGATCAGCCCCGTCAGCGCGTGCTGGGTCGCGTCGAAGCCCTGGTAGTACCCGGGGTCGTGGTGCAGTTGGCTATTGGCCACCAGGCCCGTGATCAGAAGCGTGGCCACCACGGTCACGCCGAAGATGATGGCGGTCGAGCGGAGGGTCAGGATCTTCCAGACCTCGGATTGGGCCACGTGCTTGAGCCGATATCGCCCGGGTGGGACGATCGGCATCGTCTGAGACGATATTGCCTGTGTCGATAGTGTCTGGGTCGACACTGCTTGAGAAGACACGGTCATTCCTCCCCACCGGCGACGCCGGCCAGCTCCGACGGGCGGTATTCCACCTCGTCCTTGGTCAACTCCATGAACGCGTCCTCCAGCGACGCCATGATCGGGGCGAGCTCGTGCACCCTGAGCCCGTCACGCGCCGCCAGATCGCCGATCTGCGGGGCGGTCATCCCCTCGACGGTCAGCGAACCCCCCTCACCCGGTCCGACCTTCGCTCCCACCCTGGTGAGCAGCGCGGTGAAGGGGAGGATGTCCGGGGTCACGAGCTTCACCGTTTGACGGCCGCTCCTCGCGATGAAGTCGGCAACGTCGGTCTCCGCGATCAGCCGTCCACGCCCGATCACCACCAGCCGGTCGGCGGTCAGCGACATCTCGCTGATCAGGTGACTCGAGACGAACACGGTCCGGCCTTCGGCGGCGAGCCCGCGGAGGAAGTTGCGGACCCAGCGGATGCCCTCGGGATCGAGCCCGTTGACGGGCTCGTCGAAGAGCAGGACCCCGGGGTCGCCGAGCAGGCAGGCGGCGATCCCGAGCCGCTGTGCCATACCGAGCGAGAACTTCCCGGCCCGCCGGTCGGCCACCGAGGTCAACCCGACCTGGTCGAGGACCTCATCGACCCGCCGGAGCGGAATGTCGTTGGCCAGTGCCAGCACCCGCAGGTGATTGCGGGCCGAGCGTGCCGGGTGGAACGCCTTGGCGTCAAGGAGACCGCCCACCTCGCGAAGTGGCCACGCCAATTCGCTGAAGTGCTTCCCGCCTATCAGAGCCGACCCTGAGGTGGGGCTGTCGAGACCCATGATTATGCGCATCGTCGTCGACTTGCCGGACCCGTTCGGCCCGAGAAACCCGGTGACCACACCGGGCGGGACCTCGAAGGTCAATCCGTCGACCGCCGTCGCCGCGCCGTAGCGCTTGGTGAGTGAATGTGCGGTGATCATCACGAGAAACGGTAAGCATCAGCCCCCTCTTGTGGAATACCGCTAGTCGGCGTCTTGAAGGGGGGTTAACCCCCCCCTCCCGTCTTGCGGCCCTGGCGGCTATCGTCCGCGACGGGTCAACGGACATCTCGTGGACGGGAGAATCGAAGATGATGGACGCAGTCATCGACCTCGTCGGCGACGTGAACCTTCGTCGCTGCCAGGAGTCGGACGAGACGTGCCTCGACGAGGTGGCGGGCGAACTGTCGTCGGCTGACCTTCGGGTCGGGAACCTCGAAGGCGCCTTCTCGAGCCGCCAGGAGGAGCTCGATTACAAGCCCGGTTGGTACGACGGCCAGCCCGAAATGGCGAAGTGCCTCGTCGACCGGTTCGATGTCGTGGCGTGTGCCAACAATGTCCACCA
>WQVT01000565.1 GCA_009785715.1 Acidimicrobiaceae bacterium
CACAGGGCATGCCGCCCTCCGAGGTCGCGAGGCAGGTCGTGGAGCTCGGCATCAAGCAGAACAAGCTGTACCTGCTGACCGACCACGACTGGGATCCGCAGGTGGGCTCCCGGGCCATCAACATCCTGACCGGCACCAACCCGACTCTGTAGGCGCCGCGAAAGCCGCAGAGAAAAGCAAGTAGCAAGAGAAGCAGGAGCGCAGAGAAGATGCCACTGAGGTTCGAAGACCGGGTCGCGATCGTCACCGGCGCAGCCGGAGCGTTCGGGAAGGCCACCGCCAGGCAGCTGCTCGACGGAGGCGCCAAGGTGGTCGCGGTCGACTGGGATGGGGTGGCCCTCGACAAGGCGATCTCCGAGCTGCGCTCGGGGGCCGACCCGACCAGCGTCACGCCGGTGATCGCCGACGTCTCCTCGGAGGCCGATGTGGACGGCTACGTCCGCAAGGCGCTCGATACCTATGGGGAGATCAACCTCTTTTTCAACAACGCCGGCATCGAGGGGAAGATGCTGCCCATCGTCGAGCTCGAGGTCGTCGACTTCGACCGGGTGATGGCCGTCAACGCGCGGGGCGTCTTCATGGGGCTGCGGGCGGTGCTCAAGGTCATGAAGGCGCAGGGGAAGGGCGGGGCCATCGTCAACACCTCGTCCCAGGCGGGGATCAAGGGAGGCCGCAACTTCAGCCCCTACATCGCCTCCAAGCATGCCGTGGTCGGCCTCAGCCGCACCGCCGCCCTCGAGGGCGCCGCCTACGGGGTGCGGGTCAACGCGATCGCCCCCGGCTTCATCGACACCCGCATGCTCCACGACCTCGCCGGTCAGATCAACGCCGAGGACGTCGAGAAGGTGTACGCCGGGATGGGGAATCAGGTGCCGGTCGGCCGGCTCGGCACGGCCGACGAGGTGGCGACGCTCGCCACCTTCCTGCTCTCGGACGACGCCGCCTACGTCTCGGGGAACACCGTGCTCATCGACGGTGCGCTCAACGCCTGAGGCGGGGTGAGGCGGCCGCAGGCAGGTGACGAACCCGCGGAGATTGGGTAGGAAGAATAGACTGAGGAAGGCAAGGGGTTCCCGACGGGGAAGTGATGGTCATGAGTCCTCACGATGAGGCAATGCTGTCGGCGGCGGAACGTGCGGCGCTGGCTGGACTGGAGTCGAAGGCCGAGGCCGACGACCCGCGCCTGGCGGCGGCACTACGTGGCGGAATCCGGCGAAGTTGGCCGGCGCTGCGCATCCCCTCGAGCCTGATCCGCTCAACCTTCGTCCGGTCCGCGCTGGTCCGCTCCGCCCGCACCTGGATGGGCCCTGTCCTGGTCGTGGCCGGCCTGGCGGTGATGATCGTGGCGCTCAGTTCGATCACGATCCTGGCCGCCGCCGGCGCCTTGATGTTCATGACGGGTGCCGCGTTGAGCGCCCGCCTCGTCCGCTCGGGGGTGTCGGCCGGTTTCCGGTCCCTCCCGGGACAGGACAAGGGCCGGGACGGCGAGGGGTCGTCGGCGGGCTGAGGCCCGTCCACAGCGCTCAGGGGACCGCAGATCACCGGTGGGTTTGACGTTTCCGGCGTGACCCCTGTGATTTCGGTAAGAATCGCCTGAAAGTATCCGCGGAAGGTACATCCAGGTGGCCTTCAGGTATACGTGGGATTCCTACGCGCCCACTCCGACCCTCTAGAATCGTGTAGACCCATTGGGTCCTGTCCGCACCCCACTGTGCGGCAGTTCAACGCAAACAGGAGTGAACGCGTGCGGATCTTGGTACTCGGGGGTGACGGATATCTCGGTTGGCCCAGTGCATTGCACCTTTCTGCTGCGGGCCACGAGATCGGCGTCGCCGATAACTTTGCCCGCCGCGGTTACGACGAGGAGATGGGCGTATCGAGCCTCGTGCCGATCCTTCCCCTCGACGATCGAGTCAAGCTCTGGCAAAAGAAGTCCGGTGAGAAGATCAAGACCTACGTGGGCGATCTGTGCGACGCCGCTTTCACGCACCACATGGTCGAGGATTTCCGCCCTGACACCATCGTCCACTTCGCCGAGCAGCGTTCCGCTCCGTACTCGATGATCGACCGGGAGCATGCGGTCTACACACAGACGAACAATGTCGTCGGCAACCTGAACCTGCTCTATGCCATCGCGGACATCAATAGGGATATCCATCTCGTCAAACTCGGGACGATGGGGGAGTACGGCTACCCGAACATCGACATCGAGGAAGGGTGGATCACCATCACCCACAAGGGTCGCACCGACACGATGATGTACCCCAAGCGGCCCGGGTCCTTCTACCACCTCTCCAAGGTGCACGACAGCCACAACATCGAGTTCGCGTGCCGGATCTGGGGCCTGCGTGCGACCGACCTGAACCAGGGCATCGTCTACGGCCAGGAGACCGGCGAGACCACGGGCGACCCCGGTTTGGCCACCCGCTTCGACTACGACGCCGTGTTCGGCACGGTGCTGAACCGGATGGTGATCCAGGCCGTGCTCGGCGTGCCGCTCACGGTCTACGGGCAGGGCGGCCAGACCCGGGGCATGCTCAACATCGAGGACACCGTCGAGTGCATCCGGCTCGCCTCGGAGAACCCGGCCGACCCCGGCGAGTTTCGGGTCTTCAATCAGTTCACCGAGAGCTTCTCCGTGCTCGGTATCGCCGAGACGATCAAGGCCGCCTATCCGGGCGACGTCACCATCGAGCACGTCGACAATCCCCGGGTGGAG
>WQVT01000566.1 GCA_009785715.1 Acidimicrobiaceae bacterium
GAAGCGGTTGTCGGCGGCCCGGCTCGCGTTGGCGAAGGCCGACCCTGCTGCGGCGAGTGTGACGGATGTCGCGATCGATCAGGGCTTCTGGGAGTTGGGCCGGTTCGCGGTGAGATACCGGGAGATGTTCGGCGAGAAGCCGTCGGAGACGCTTCGCCGCGCGAGTCAGCACAGCGCACGGCTGCTGGGGCAGCAGAGTTTGGCGCATTCTGCATAGTCATGAAGCTGCCCACTCACGTCGCGCACTCAAATTGAGTTGACCGGCGAGAGCGCCGGCTGGCCGCTGAGGACGCGCACGACCTCCTCGGCCGCGAACTGCCGAACCGTATGGATCGACTCTTCGGAGTAGTAGGCGGCGTGGGGGGTGATGACGACATTCTCGAGCTCGAAGAGCGGGTTGGTGGGCTTCCAGTCCCGCTGCTTGGCCGGTTCCTCCTCGATGTCGTCCAAGCCGGCACCGGCAATCCAGCCTTCCTTCAACGCCTGGTAGAGGGCGCGGTCGCTGACGATCGGGCCTCGGGCGGTGTTGATCAGGATCGCGGTCGGTTTCAGCCGGCGCAGGACGGTCTCGTCGAACATGTGGTGGGTCGAGGCGTTCAGCGGGGCCTGGATGACGAGGAAGTCGGATCGCTCGACCAGCTCATCGAATGACACCGCCTCGACGCCTTCCGCCTCGATGGCTGCCGGGTCCATGAACGGGTCGTGGGCGATCACCTTGATGCCGAACCCCGATGCGCGGAGCGCAATGGCCCGGGCGATGGCACCGAAGGCCAGCAGCCCCATGACCCGGCCGCGCAGTCGGTAGATCGGCTGCCCGGACTGCCAGCGCCACTCTCCGGCGCGTGTTTGCCGGTCGTATTGGCGCACCTTGCGAGCCTCGGCCAGAAGGAGGGCGACCGCGTGGTCGGCCACCTCGTCCTCGCACCACTCGTTGGGCACGTTGGTGACGAGGATCCCCTTGCGGGTGGCGGCCTCTACGTCGACGATGTCCACGCCGGTGCCGTAGCGGGCGATGACCCGGCACTGCGTGAAGGAGTCGATCGCCTTAGCCCCGACGGTGGCGTACTGGGCGACCACGGCGTGAGCGTCCCGGGCGACCGCGATGACGTCGTCTTCGGACTTGCACTGAGCAGCGACAAACTGGAAACCCGCCTGCTCGATGATCGACCGTTCGACGTCGGCGTCGCCGAAGTCGTAGTCCGCAATGACCACCGTCTCGGGCCTCGACGACGGGTTGTGGGAGGTCATGCGATCGCGCCCCCTTCGGACGCGGTGCGCGCCACCCGCTCGTATATGGCCAAGATCCCGCTGGTGTGACGCCGCGGAGGCGGCACCCACTGGCGGCGACGCTGCTCCAGCACCTTGTCCACATCAGCTTCCGACATCCTTTCCCCGTTCACGCCCACGATGGCCAGGCGTCGATCGGGGATGTTGATCTCGATCAGATCGTCGTTTTCCACGAGGGCGATCGGCCCCCCGTCGAGCGCCTCGGGTGCCACGTGACCGACACACGGCCCTCGCATCGCCCCCGAGTACCGTCCGTCGGTGATCAGGGCGGTCGAGACGTTCAGCAGGAGGTCAGAGGAGATGATCGTCGACGCGTAGTACATCTCGGGCATGCCGTTGGCCCGCGGCCCCTCGTAACGGATCACCACCACGTCCCCGGGTTGGATCTCCCGCCTGATCAAGGCATCGACCGCCGGTTCCTCGAAGTCGAACACCCTCGCCGGCCCCGTGTGCTGGTGCATCTCGGGCGGCACCGAAAACGCCTTGATCATCGCGCCAGCAGGAGCCAGATTGCCGCGCAGGACTGCGACCCCGCCGTCAGTGCCAAACGGTTCTGACAGCGGGCGGATGATCTCCTCCCTCGTGACCTTCACGTTGTTCAGGTAGCCGAGGCGTTCGCCGAGGTACCTGCTGTCCCGTTCGATCTCGTCGAGGTTCTCCCCCAGGGTCTTGCCGGTGACGGTCATACAATCGAGATGCAGCATGTCGCGTAGTTCCAGCATCAGCGCCGGAACGCCTCCGGCGTACCAGAAGTACTCCACCGGGTACTTCCCGGTGGTCTTGACATTGGCCAGCACCGGCACCCGCCGGTGAATCCGGTCGAAGTCGTCGATCGTGATCCCGACCCCGGCCTCTTTGGCGATCGCCGGCAGGTGAATCAGAGCGTTGGTCGACCCACCGGTTGCGGCATGCAGCGTGATCGCGTTCTCGAAGGCCTCGTGGGTGAGAATCTGCCTCGCCGTGAGCTGGTGCTCGACCAGCCACACCGCCTGCTTCCCCACCGCCCGCGCAAAACGAAGCAGCTTCGCCAGGGGCGCGGGGGTCAACGCCGAGCCGGGCAGCGCCAGGCCCAACGCCTCCGCCATCACCTGTCCGGTGGACGCGCTCCCCATGAACTGACACGCCCCACAACTCGGGCATGCTCCGTGCTGGCGCAACTCCAGCTCTTCCCGCGGGATCTCCCCCCGTTCCACGGCTGTGCCCAGCGGCCACATCTGGTTCGAGGTCACATAGTCGGGCGCATTGAGCTGGGTGCCTCCCGGGAGGTGGATCGCTGGCAGGTCGCAACGAGCGATGGCTATGAGATGCGCTGGCACCGACTTGTCGTTTCCAGAGATCGTGACCATCGCATCGTGGGGATGGCCGAGCGCGTGGATTTCCACCATCGCCGCCATGACGTCGCGCGACACCAGCGAGTAA
>WQVT01000567.1 GCA_009785715.1 Acidimicrobiaceae bacterium
ACGTCGATCATCGCCATCTCCTCGGCCACCCTGGTCGGCGGGTTGTAGAGGGCCGCCGAATTCCCCATCACCACGACCTTGGCCCTGGTCGTGATGCGGGCGAGGATCGACGCCATCAGGTTCGGCGAGGGCATGAGCCCGTACGCGTTCTGGTGGTGTTCATTGACGCAGATCCCGTCGAAACCGAGCTCGTCGGCGACCAGGAATTCGTCCAGGTACTCGTGATACGCCCTATGGCCGACCGAGGGGTCGTAGAGCTCAGCGGGAACGTCCACCCAGACCGAGCGATACTTCTCCGGAAAGTCTTCCGGTAGCTCTGGATACGGCATGAGATGGAACCATTCGAGCTTCAACCGATCCCCCTGACGTTGCGGTTGCGCCGCCGACCTTATCCGAGTCTCCCGAAGGGCTCCCTCCCGACGCGTGGCACTGGAGGTTCAGTGGCCCAGGAAGTGCAGGAGTGCCGGGTTCACCTGGTCGGGGTGGGTCCAGGCGATGTTGTGCGGGCCGTCCGGGATCGTGACGACCTCGAGGTTGGCGATCAGGCCGGGGAGCCGGGCGGCCGTGGCCTCATAGGGAAGGATCCGGTCGGCGTCCCCGTGCACCAGGAGCGTGGGCACGTCGATCTTCGGGAGGTCGGCGCGGAAATCCGTGAGCCAGGTGTCCACGCACGCGTAGGCCGCATGAGCCGACGCTCCCACCGCGACGATGAAGCTGTTTTGCCACGCCTGTTCGCTGATCCGGGTACCGCCCAAGTCGTCGACGTTGTAGAAGTTGTCGAGGAAGCTCTTGAAGTACGCCGGCCGGTCCGCGATCACGGCCTCCTTGATGCTCTCGAACACCGAGGCGTCGACACCGCCGGGGTTGTCGGCGGTCTTCAACAGGAAGGGCGGGATGGCCCCCATAAGGACCGCCCGGTCCACCCGCGCGGAGCCATAGGTGCCGAGGTAGCGCGTCACTTCTCCCGTGCCCATCGAGAAGCCAACGAGGACCAGGTCGGTGAGGTCGAGATGGTTGACGAGCGTGTTGAGGTCGGCTGCGAAGGTGTCGTAGTCGTAGCCCACCGTGGGCTGGCTCGACTGTCCGAAGCCTCGTCGGTCGTAGGTGATCACCCGGTGCCCCGCCTGGAGCAGCACGCGCTCCTGCTTCTCCCACGAATGCCCGTTCAGGGGGTACCCGTGGATCATCACGACCGGCTGCCCGGCGCCGTGATCCTCGTAGTACAGGTCGATGTCCGCGCCGTTCTCCTGTCCAACGGTCACGTAGCTCATGCCGATCCTCCTCGATCTCGATGGGGGGCTCGTGCCGGGTGCCCGCTGGCCGCCCGTGCCCGCTCTACCTTCCCCTCATGAGATCGAGGTCAACCATCGGTCAGGTCGCCGGCTCGAGGTGATCGGACCGGCGGTATTAGGCGCTCGTAGCGGGCTCCCGGCGACCGGGGTACATGACCAGGTGCACGCCGAGGTCCACGAGCCGCCAGCCGACGCGCTCTCTGAGCCCCGGCCCTCTCGGGGAGGCTGCTCGGGCCTCTCGCACCAGGCGGCGGCGCCGGCCGCGCTCCAGGAGGTCGCGCTCGTGTTCCTTCGCCATCGCGGTCATCAGGTAGGGGTAGGTCATGAGCCGCACCGTAAAACCGCTTCCGGACGGCGACGGTCCTAATTGCCGCGAATTACGCAGAAAATTGCGAGAGCCGATGGCAAGATCGGCGGGTGCGTGTGGACGAACACGTGGCCCGCCCGAGCGACTCCGGGACACGGCTCCTGAGGCTGCTCGGCCTCCTCCAGCGGCGCCCATCCTGGACCGGCAGTGACCTGGCCGACCGTCTGAGCGTGGACGAGCGCACCGTACGACGCGACATCGAGCGCCTCCGGGACCTCGGATATCAGGTTGACAGCACCCGTGGGGCCGCCGGCGGGTACCGACTCGGCGTGGGCACCGACCTCCCGCCACTCCTCCTCGAAGATGACGAGGCAATGGCGGTGGCCGTGGTGCTCGGGGCATCCGCAAGTGCAGCGGTGCCGGGCATGGAACAGGGGGCCCTCGGCGCCCTGACCAAGCTGGACCGGCTCCTCCCCGAGCGGCTCCGCTCGCAGCTCGGCGCCCTGCGGGCCTCGATCGATTCTCTCGCCTCCCCCCGAGGCGAACCCGTTTCCAGCGAGGCGCTGGTCCTCCTCGCCCAGGCCTGCGACAGCCACCTACTGGCCATGTTCTCGTACCAGGCCCAGGATGGCCGGAAAAGCAATCGGCGCGTGGAGCCCCATCGCCTCGTGGCCACGGATCGGCGCTGGTACCTGGTCTCCTATGACCTGGACCGGGCAGATTGGCGGACGTTCCGGGTGGACCGCATGGGTTCGGTCACCCTTCCCGGACACACCTTCGTCCCACGGCCCCTCGCCGATCCGGCACGCCTGGTGGCGGAGGGGATCACCACCGCTCCCTACACGCACCGGGCCGTGGTCCGCTTCGAGGCTCCACGAGAGCGGCTGGCTCAACGCATCAGCAGCGACGCGGCCATCATCGACGAGGACGGCCCCTACAGCCGGGTCGAGATCGGCGCAGACGACCTGAATTGGCTGGCGGGCTACCTCGTCCGATTAGGCATCCCCTTCGAGGTGCTCGAGCCCGCACCCCTCCGCGAGCACCTGGCCGATCTCGGCGTCAGGCTGCAGCAGCGCCATTCCACTTCAGGCACTGCCACTCC
>WQVT01000568.1 GCA_009785715.1 Acidimicrobiaceae bacterium
ATGGATCACGGACTCCAGGTCATCACGGATGGGGTCCGCGATCGCCTCCGACGTCTCCTCGGCCCGCCGGCGCTCGTGCCGTCGCCGCCGCGCCGCCTCGGACCGTGCGCAACGGGCGACGCGGGTGGCGACGCCGAAGAGCCAGCTCCCGACCGACTCCCGCCGCCGCACGGTGCCCGCATGCCGCACCAGGACGAGAAACGTCGCCTGGAAGGCGTCCTCGGCGTCGTGTTCGTCGCGCAGTACCGAGCGGCACACGCGCAGGACCATCGGCCCGTGCCGCTCCACCAGCGCCGCGAACGCCGGACCGTCCGCATCCCGACGATCATGACCCGTGCGGTCGACGAATTGGCCCAGCAGCTCGCCGTCGCTCAGCCCGACGGTCGTGCCCGAGTCGAAGAGCGCCCTGACGTCACGGAGCGCCGCGCCGGCGTGTAGCCTCGATCCCATGCCGATCCCTCGACGGCCTGCCTGTCAAGCGCCGGGTAGTGCCACGACCGCCAGCGCCGGTTCCCGTTTTTTTCTAGGCTGGCAAACTTAACTGGGGTCGGGAACGTAGAAAGGGGGTGAGGATCGCTCCGAGGAGGCCCATCCCATGCGCAAACGACGACGCCCGCGCCCGCGACCGGACCGCGCCCTGACCCTGACCCCCGTCACCGTCGATTGCCCCGAATGCCGACACCGTACCTATGCGGACTACAATAACTTCCGCACCATCACCACCCTCGATGGCGTCCTCCGGCTCACGCTCACGATCCGACGCTGTCCCAATCCCGCCTGCTCCCGCTTCCTCCGGCCCTATCGCCCTGAGGCCGAGCCCCACTTCGCACTGCCCTATCACGAGTTCGGCCTCGACGTCATGGCGCTAGTCGGTCGGCTCCGTTATGCCGAACACCGCAGCATCCCCGAGATCCACCGCGAGTTGACCCGACGCGGGATCGTCGTCGCTCAGCGCACCGTCACCAACCTGCTGGACCGCTACGATGAGTTGCGGGCGCTGGCCACCGCCGATCCCGAGCGGCTGGGTCCGCTGTTGCGCCCGCAGGGCCGCGTTATCCTGGCCATCGACGGATTGCAGCCGGATGTCGGCCACGAGGTCCTCTGGGTGCTGCGCGACTGCCTCTCCGGCGAGATCCTCCTGGCCCGGAGCCTGCTGTCGTCCACTGCCAAGGACCTGGCCGGCCTGATTGACCAGGTGCGGGAGGCCCTGCCGGTGCCGATCACCGGCGTGATCTCCGACGGCCAGGAGAGCATCCGCAAGGCGGTGGCCCAGGCCCTCAAGGGGGTCCCCCATCAGCTCTGTCATTTCCACTACCTCCGCGAGGCCGCCAAGCCGATCTACGAGGCGGATCGCCACGCCAAGAAGGAGTTGAAGAAGCGGGTGCGGGGCATCCGCAAGATCGAGCGCGCCGCCGAGAAGGAGGCGGAGGAAGGGGAGGACGACGCGGAGGCGGAGGTGGTGCGGGGCTACTGCGCCGCGGTGCGCGCCGCCTTGACCGATGACGGACTGCCGCCGTTGGCGGCCTCGGGGCTGAAGCTGCAGGATCGGCTCAGCCGGATCGCCGCCAGCCTGGATCAGGTGGCGGCCCGGGCGGGCGACTTGCCCGGGGGCCTGGTCCGGCTGCGGCAGTTGCTGCGGCGCGGATTGGAGGAGACGGCGGCGCTGTTCCCGGCCGTGCGGGAGTCGTACAAGTGGGTCAAGCGCGCCGCCCGCATCCTCAAGAATGAGGAGGCGTTGCCGGCGAAGGAGGTGCGGCGGCGGCTGGTGCAGCTGCTGGTGCGGATGCGCAAGGCGGCGGTGACGACGGGCGAACCGTCGGTGCGGGCGGGGCTGAAGCAGTTCCTCAAGGTGACGAAGAGTTATTGGCCGGGCTTGTTCCGGTGCTACGAGTCGGCCGACGTCCCGCGGACGAATAATGACCTGGAGCACACCTTCGGCAGTCATCGCTACCACGAGCGGCGGTCCAGCGGTCGGCGTCGGGGGTCGCCTGGGTTGGTGGTGATGGGCGCGGCGCGAGTCATCTCGGGGTTGGCGACGCGGCTGCGGCCGGAGGAAGGTCTGGTGCTGCGGCCGGGCTATGTGGAGGGGTGGCGGGAGATGCGCGCGGATCTGGCGCGGCGGCGCGAGTCGCGGCGGAAGCAGCGGCGGTTCCGCCATGACCCGGCCAGCTATCTCAGGGAGTTGGAGCAACAGTGCCTCCAGCTACTTTTGCCAACCTAGAAAAAAACGGCTGGCGTCGATCAAACCTTGACGAAGAGGTCCGCCGATCGCTCAACGGCTGCGAGGTTCTCTTTGAAATGGGCGAAGTTCTGCATGTCGGAATTGACCACGTCGACGCCGTGGGCGAGGACAAACGCGTAGGACCGTTGCCAGGGCGAAAGCCCCGATTGCATAACCTTGTCGCTGTAGTGCCCGTCGAAGGCTTTCGCCAACTCCTTACCGCCGCGAGACGATAAGTAGCGGGCCGCCTTCATACCGACGAGACCGATGCCGGCGTCCCGGGCGCGCTGCAGCGTGGGCTGAAGCTCGACCATCGCCGGCGTGCCGGGAAGGAGACTCTTCGAATCCCAATCGTACCACCCGGCGGGGGTGATGGCGATCATGGCGAGGCTCTACCAACCCGTGCCAATCATGGCCTCGAGCACTTGCTGCGCCCGCTTGTGGGTACTTACTCCCCAATGGCCCACCTTCCCGGCCTG
>WQVT01000569.1 GCA_009785715.1 Acidimicrobiaceae bacterium
CCAGCAACGCACTCAGCTGCCCTCGCGGGCTGTGACCCAGGTCGTCGCCGCCTCTGCGGCACCCGATGCCCGACCGGTCGAAGCCGGCCGCAATGGGATGGGGGCGGCGATGGACCGATGGACGGTGGTGCTCGCGGCCCTCTCCGCCGGCCTGGTCGGACTCGGCTGGAGCCTCGGGTGGCGAGGCGTCGACCTGCCTGCCCAGCTGTTCCGGATCGACGAGTTCCGGGCGCACGGCTTCAGCCTGTGGGACAGCCAGTGGTACGCGGGGCACTGGTCGCTCGACTACAGCGTGATCTACCCGGCCCTCGGCGCCGTCGTGGGGGTCGCACTGCTGGCCGTGCTCAGCGCGGCGCTCGCCACCGCCGCCTTCGACCGGATCCTCCTCGCCGCGTTCGGACCGGCCGGTCGGATCGGGTCCGTCATCTTCGCGCTCAGCGTGATCGTCGAGACCTCGATCGGGCAGCTGGCCTTCTTCACCGGGATCGCGTTCGCGCTCGCCAGCGTGTGGGCGCTGCTCGGCTCACGCCGGCGCGCGCGCCGCCTCGGCGTGCTACTTGCCGGGGTGCTCGCCCTGGCCGCGACCGCCGCCAGCCCGCTCGCCGGCGCCTTCCTCGCCCTGGCCATGGCGGCCTGGTTCCTGGCCGTCGTCGTGCCCGGAGGTCCCCGCAGCACCGCAACCCGCGCCGGGGCCGGGGCCGAGGGCTGGCGGATCGCCTCGACCGGCATCCTCGCCCTCCTGCCGATCGCGGTCACCACGCTCCTGTTTCCCGGGCAGGGTCCCATGCCCTATCCCGTCACCGACTGGCTCTGGGAGACGGTGGTCGCCCTCCTGGTGTGGATGGTGGTCCCCCGAGGGATGCGGACGCTGCGGATCGGCATCGCGCTCTATCTGGTGGTGCTCCTCGGCTCGGTGACGGTGCCGAGCGCGCTCGGCGGCAACGTCGGACGGATGGAGGACGCCTTCGCCCTGCCGGTCGTGGCCGCGTGCTGCTGGACCCGGCGCGACGCCGGCGGGACGGCATGGCCCCTCGGCCGGTGGCTCGCCGACCGGGTGCGACCCGACGCCGTGACGAGGGGGTTTCGCGTCGCCCTTGCCGGCCTCGCGGTGCCCCTCGTGCTCTCGCAGTGGGGCCCCGCCTGGCAGGCGCTGACCGCCAACGCGGGCCGGAGCTGGACCCACCGCGGGTACTACGCACCGCTCACCGCCTGGCTCGCCGGCCAGCTCGGGGACCCGCCCGTCGCCAGGGTGGAGGTGGTGCCGACGCTCGATCACGGGGAGGCGGCCTACGTTGCCCCGTCGGTTCCCCTCGCCCGGGGCTGGGACCGCCAGCTCGACGAGGCCGACAACCCCCTGTTCTACGGGAAGGCGCCGCTGACCCCGAAGACCTATGTGGCGTGGCTCCGGGCCGACGGGGTCCGCTACGTCGCCCTGGCGGGTGCCCCGCTGGACTCGGCCGGCGTGGCCGAAGCGAGGCTGCTCGACGCCGGTGTGCCCGGCCTGAGGCCCGCGTGGCGCGATGCCGGCTGGCGGGTCTGGGAGGTGATCGGCGGACCGGGCGTGGTGAGCGGCCCGGCGCGCCTCACCGGGATCTCCCAGGGCAGCGTCGGCCTGAACGCCACGGCCCCGGGGCACGCCCTGGTCCGCGTGCGGTGGGCGGCACACTGGCGGGTGGTGGGCGGCGAAGCGCAGGTGGCCGAGGCCCCGGGGGGGTGGACCACCGTGAACCTCGGGCGTCCCGGCCCGGTGAGCCTCCGGGCCACCCTTCGCTTTTAGCGGCTACCGGTAGCGCTACAGGGAGAGCGGGCGGGCCGGGGCGGCGAAGAGGGTCGGGTCGCTGCGCCAGTCGACGTCGGGGACGTCCACGTACACCTCGATCTCGTTCCCGTCGGGATCGAGGATGTACAGGCTGTGCGTGACCGTGTGGTCGCTCGCTCCGACGAACCGCACGTCGTGCTCCTGGAGGTGGGTAACCGCGGCGCGCAGCTCGTCGTCGGTGTCACCGACCTTGATCCCGAAGTGGTACAGGCCGATGTGGCGACCCTGCGGGAGCCCCTGTGCCCCCTCGCCGACCTCGATCAGCAACAGCTCGTGGTGGGTCCGGCCGTTGGGCGCGGAGAAGGCGGCGGCCGGGAAACCGCCGGTGCGCTCCCCGGCGCCGGGGGCTCCGGGCCCGGTGATCTGACGCCAGCCAAGAGCGTCTCGGTAAAAGGCGGCGGAGCGATCCACGTTTCTTACGTAGAGCACCAAGTGGCCGAGTTCCTTGACTTCCATGACGACTCCGTTTCCGACGCGATCTCTTTTTCGTTGACCGCTCCAAAGCGTACGTGCTCCCGCATCTCTCGCGTCACGCCCTCAATTGAGCCAGCGAAAACGACGGTCGGGGATCCCGCGCCCGAAGCCGGCTTAGCGGGCTTTGCCCATCTGCCCACCGGCCTCGCCCCGGGGACCACCCCGTCTTTTGACGGCGCCTTTTCGAGGCTCATCCGGACTCCGGCGGTTTCGATATCCACCACTCAGCGGATCCGCGCCGTTACGGTTTCGCAAAGGACCGGGAGGAAGCCACGCATGTGGTGGTGGCGGTCCCGATGAACATCACCATGACGGAGCCCAGATCTGTCATGGAGACCGGAGGAATGGTTTCCCTTGGCGTTGTCCGTAAAGACTCCGACCCGACACCGTCGTAGCGGGGA
>WQVT01000570.1 GCA_009785715.1 Acidimicrobiaceae bacterium
GCTTGACGCACAGGTGAACGATAGGGGGTAAACGTGTCAGATCGATGAGATGCAGACCGCTTGAAAGGCAAAGAGTTTCCCAAACCTCATAACTGAATACGATTCGGCGACGTTTGCTTATCGTCTATTGAGATTGCGGCGGATCCCAGGCCACCGTGACGGCGACGGCTGCGGGGAGCTCGGGGCCGAGGGCCGCGTCGATCTCGGGATCCCGATCGGCCGTCAGGCAGAGCCGTCGCCGGACGAATTGCACGTACTGTGCCCGGCTCACCCCGGGGAGTCCGCCCAGACGTGGTTCGGTGCGGACCGTGGGGTCGAACCCGAGCTCCCGTACCACCTCGGTGAAGTCATCAGAGGCGGGGCCGTCCGGAGACTCATGGCCCCAGAACTCCTTCCAGAGCGGTGCCAACGCCCGCCCCGGGTGCTCGCTCCGCAGCTCCACGACGACCCGCCTGCTCGCACGCTCCGCGAGGGCGGAGACGAATGGGCCGATGTCGGTGACCATGTAGACCACGTTGCGGCACAACACGACTTCGCAACGTGGCACCCGGTGGGCAACGTCGGGCCAACGCCCGACGATTTCCCGGTGCGCCACCCCGGCGGACTCGGCGGCCTCGGCAAAATTGGCGAGCATGCCAGTGGAGAGGTCGACGCCGACCATCATTCGGGCATGCGACGCCAGGGCCATGCTGGCGCCGCCCCCTCCCGAACCGACATCAAGCACCGTTTTGTCCAACCCCAACCCTCCGCGGGCCAGACGCTCGGTGGCGCTGGCCGGGACGCGCCCGTTCGCTGCCCGGAACAGCGTCGGGGGATAGGCGAGGGGATTCTCGGGCGCCTCGCGCAGAATCCACTCCGGAGGAGACGAGGCGGCGATGCCCGCGTCCCAACGCTCGACGGCGCTCATCCCGCCCTCGTTTGCTGGGCCAAGATCTCCGACACCCTAACAGTGTCCCATTTCTCGCGAGCTGAGGAGTGGCCGGCGTCCGGCGGGCGGAACGCCCTCGACGGCGGGCGCCGGTAGCGTCGGTTGCGTGGACGTCCTCGTGGTCGTCGGAACATCCCCTCCTCCCGCGCGCCTGGCTTCACGGGCCCGGCGAGTCGTGACGTTGTCATCCGGCGAACTCGGCGCCGACGTGCTCGCCACTTTGCGTGCCCACATCCCACGTACAGTAGGCGTCCTCGAGGAGATTGACGTCGCCAACCAGCTTCACCGGGCCGGCCTCCCGGTGGACCTCTACACCGATCGGCCGCCCGCCGACGGCTCGCTGGAGGAGGGGATCGGGGTCGAGCCGATCACCGACCCGGGACCGGCGATGGACGTGGCCGACTCGTTGCTCGACCTCATCGGCGGGACGCCACTTGTTCGCCTCGACCGGATCGGCCGTGACCTGCGCTGCCAGCTTCTCGGCAAACTCGAATACCTGAACCCGGGTGGCAGCGTGAAGGACCGGCCGGCGCTGCGGATGATCGAAGCGGCCGAGGCGGCGGGAAAGCTGGGACCGGGCGGGACCATCGTGGAGCCCACGTCGGGCAATACGGGGGTGGGCCTGGCGATCGTCGCCGCCCGGCGCGGCTACCGCTGCGTGTTCACCATGCCGGACAAGATCGCCTCCGAGAAGATGCAACTCCTGCGGGCCTACGGGGCCGAGGTGGTGGTCTGCCCCACCTCCGTCGCTCCGGACCATCCGGAGTCGTATTACTCCGTCGCCCGTCGCCTGGTCGAGACCACACCCGGCGCCTATATGCCGAATCAATATGCCAATCCCGACAACCCCGAATCCCATGTGCAGACCACCGGTCCCGAGATCTGGCGCCAGACCGCCGGGCGGATCACCCACCTGGTGGCGAGCATCGGGACCGGCGGCACGATCTCCGGGCTCGGCCGCTACCTGAAGAGCCAGAACCCGGCAATCGAGATCATCGGCGCCGACCCTGAGGGATCGGTCTACTCGGGGGGTAGTGGCCGCCCCTATCTCGTGGAGGGTATAGGCGAGGACTTTTGGCCGGAGACCTACGACCCCGACGTCGTCGACCGGGTGGTGATGGTCTCCGACCGCGACAGCTTCCTCACGGCCCGTCGCGTTTCCCGTGAAGAGGGCGTACTGGTGGGTGGCTCCTGCGGAACGGCGGTGTGGGCGGCGCTGGCCGTCGGGCGCGACCTCGGCTCCGATGCCGTGATCGTCGTGGTGCTGCCGGACTCCGGCCGGGGTTACCTGTCGAAGGTCTACGACGACTCCTGGATGGCCGACCACGGCTTCCTGCGGGCAGGTGGCGACACGATCGAATCCGTCCTGGCCACCAAGGGATCCGCCATCCCGCCTCTCGTGCATGTCCACCCCGACGAGACGGTCCGAACCGCGATCGAGATCCTTCGGGAGTACGGCGTGTCGCAGATGCCCGTGGTCAAGGCCGAGCCTCCGCTGGCACTCGCAGAGGTCGTCGGGACCGTCGGGGACCGCCACCTCCTCGAGGCCGTCGTGGGCAATCCCGACATGCTCGATCAGCCCGTCGAGACGGTGATGGAGCCGCCCCTGCCGATGATCGGCACCGGCGAACCCGTGGACGTGGCGGCGGCCCGGTTGGGGGAACGCACCGCGGTGCTCGTGCTCGACGGCGGGCACCCGACCGGAATCGTCACGCGCTCCGACCTGCTGGCGTTCCTGGCCGGGAGCAAGCGGTGAGCGGCGGGGA
>WQVT01000571.1 GCA_009785715.1 Acidimicrobiaceae bacterium
GGCGGTCGGGAAGTGCTCGGACGACACCGACATCGACCCCGAGCGGGTGGTGATCCGCTTCGGCGATATCGAGACCTACCCGGCCATCCCCGACGATGCCGGCCTCGAGGACCTGCGGGCCGTCATGGCGCGCGACCACGTCGACATCGAGGTCGAGCTCGGCATCGGCGACGGCCAAGCCACGGTGTACGGCTGCGACCTCTCGGACGGCTACGTCCGCATCAACGCCGACTACACCACCTGAGTTCGACTACACCGCCTGAAGGGCCTGTCCCTCCGACCCGTCCGATCCCTCCGGACCGTCGTCCAGGCTGGGCGCGGTGGCGATCGTCCCGAACGCGGTCGAGAGCAGGATCAGGAACGTCAGGGCGTGCACCGAGGTGCAGTAGAGGCAGATGTTGCCGATCTTGATCAGCTCCGCGTAGAGGAGCCACAGCACGAACCCCATCCCCACCACGCACGAGGCCATCCGCACGATCCGGAGGTACTGGTTGGTCGACCGCCAGGCCCACGGGGTCTGCAGCGGGAGCATGAAGATGAAGAACGCCAGCCCGAGCACGGCCACCGGGATTCCGAGGATCGTCGAGTAGCTGCTGGTGGTGACCTTTTCGCAGTTGATCAGGCCGGTGTCCGGGCACGCCAGCGTCACGCCGGTGACGTAGTGGGCGACCGTCAGGTAGGAGGCCGCCGCCAGCCCGAGGAGACAGAGGACGAGGCCCACTATCCACGGCCACGCGGGGATCGAGCGGTGCTCGCCGCCGAGCGCGAGGGCGGCCGGCCAGCGCCGACCCGCCTCCACGGCCGGTTGGGCCGAACGGGTCGGTCGAGCCGGACCCGAGGACCGGCCCGGGGCCGGCCGGTCGGGCCGCGACATCCCACGGCCCTTGGCCAGATTGGTCGTCGTCGGGCGCCGCGGCGCCGTCCGGCCGGTCGGGGTGCGGGCCATCGTTCGGGCCGTTACTTCCCGACCACGGCCGGGAACGACCTGCAGACGTTGCCGGGCTGGCCGTGCGTCAGGTTGCACAGCCTGGAGACGATCGCGCCGGCCGTCGCCTGGATGTCGGAGCCGTACTTCGTGCTCCCCGTCGCCGCGGCCTGGGCCACCGTTGCGTGCGAGAGGTGCTGCATCGGGGTCACGTCGTAGGAGGCGCCGTCGATGACCCACTTCCCGCCGATGTAGACGAACGGGATGCCACCCGCCTGCGTGTAGGGCGGTGCGTCGTACTTGGCTTCCAGCGCAGCGTTCTCCGCGGTCGGCGTCTGGAGCGGGTTGCGGTTGACGTCCTGCGTCTCGGTGGGGTCGAACACCAGGTACCGGCTCCGGTAGCTGGCTCCGAGGAACGAGAAGGTCGGGATGGCCGACGGGTTGTCCGACGCGCTCGACGTGATCTGCTTGATGCCGGTGAACGTGCCGAACTTGGACAGGGCCATGATCATCGCCCACCGCTCACCGCCGCAGTAGGGGCAGTACTCGGCGCCGATGTAGACGATCTTCGGCTTGCCGTTCGCCATCAGGACGGTGGTGTTGCCGGTCGACGCCGGGAACGCAAGGGGCGGATCGTTCTTGACCTGCGTGGCCATCGTCTCCGGCGAGACGCCCTCGATCTGGCGCAGGACGGAGGCCGAGGCGAGGGGCGTGGAGTTGGAGCCGCCACCGCTGGTCCCGCCACCGCTCGTGACGGCCACGACGACCAACACCACGACGATCACGAGGACCAGGCCGATGCCTCCGAAGAGCCACTGCTGCTGGCGACGTTTCCGCTGGTAGGCCGCCTGCCGGCCACGCGCCGGCGGGCGGGTGCCGGGCCGGTTTCCGCCTGCGTTGGGACGGTTCGTGGCCTGCCGGTTCGTTGGCCGGTTCGATGTGCTCCTGCCTCTGCTGCCCGTTTTGCCGCGAGGCGGTACTGGAGTGCTCAAGGTCTGTTTCTCCGAGACTGGTTTCACGTCTGTCTGACGACCCAACCAGGGTAGGGGTTCCCGATGGGGACTGCCTACGCGCGCTCGGTGAACGTTTCCTGAAAGGACAACGAGCGGGGAACCGCAGGCCCGGGTCCGGTCGTCATAGGAGGGTGAACGCCGGCGACGCGGAGGTTCTGGCGGCGGCTCGAGACGGCGACAAGGGCGCCCTCGAAGCTCTCCTGCGCGGCCACTACGCCCGCATCTGGACGGTCTGCCGGCAACTCACCGGGGACGACGCCGACGCCTCCGACGCCACCCAGAACGCCATGATCGCCATTGTCCGTGGCCTGCCAGGTTTCGACGGCCGCAGCCGTTTCACGACCTGGTCCTACCGCATCGCCGTCAACGCCTCGCTGGACGAGCTGCGCCGGCGCCGCCGGCGGCAGAGCGAGCCGCTCGACGACCTGGCCCTCCCGGGCGTCGAGGGTGCCGACCCGGGCTTGTTGCGCCTCCAGGTGGATGCGGCACTCAGACGGCTGTCGCCGGAGTTCCGGGCGGCCGTCGTGCTCCGGGACCTGTGCGGGCTGGACTACGCAGAGATCGCCGAGGTCCTCGAGGTCCCGCCGGGCACGGTGCGCTCACGGATCGCCCGGGGGCGGGCCGCCCTCGCGCCGCTGCTCGCCCATCTCGACGGTGGAGCGCCCGTCCCTTGGGAAGAGGTGGGCAAATGAGCGCCGGGCGTCATCTCGACGACGTGGTCCTGAGCGCCCTCGTCGACGGAGAGCTCACCGA
>WQVT01000572.1 GCA_009785715.1 Acidimicrobiaceae bacterium
ACCGGGATCCGGGCGTACCCTTCGCCGACCTCGGCGGCGCCGGTGGCCGGGAGGATGGCGGGGCCGTAGCCGCGGTAGGTGAGCGAGGCGATCAGGCGCACGCCGTCGAACTCAGCGACCGGGTGGAGGGTGACGCCGGCCGCCCGGCAGCCCTCGTCGATCTCGTTGCGCAGCGTCGTGCCGGGGGCGGGCATCAAAAGCTCGAGCCCGTCGAGGTCGGCCATGACCACCTTGTCCCGGGTGGCGAGCGGGTGCTCGCTCGGGATGACCAGGATCAGGTCCTCGTCGAAGAGGGCCCTGGCCGCCAGCTCCGCGGTGCCGTGCGGCAGATTGACGATCGCCGCATCCGACGTTCCGCTCATCAGCTGGAGTTCGAGGGTGTTCGACGTACCGTCGCCGATGACCAGGCGGACCTTCGGGTGGGAGACGCGCAGCCGGTCGAGGAGGAGGGGCGCCAACCAGCGGGCCGTCGTGCCGATCATCCCCATCCGCACGCTGCCGATCGTCTCGTCTCGGAGGGCGGCGACGTCGGCCACGAGGGCATCGAGCTCGCCGGCGATCCGCCTGGACCGCTCGACCACCGCGACCCCTTCTTCGGTCAGCGTCCCTCCGTGGCGGTCGACGAGCTGGGCGCCGAGCTCCCGCTCGAGTCGTGCGATATGGCTAGAGACGTTCGACTGCACGGTGTGCAGCGAACTGGCTGCACCGGAGAAGCTGCCGGTATCCGCGATGGCTACGAGAGCCTGGAGCTGGCGGAGGTCCATTTCCTAACTGCTAACAGGTCGGAGTGTTCCAGTGGGGCCGCCAACACGTTACCGGTCACCGCCGGCATCCACGACGACCCGCCGGAGCGACCACCCAGCGTGAGTATGGAGAGGCGCCCTCAGGCGCGGGGCCAGCGACGGGAGTCGCCGCCCGTCGGGCGGTCGCGACCGGGGAGCGCCCAGGCCCGGCGCCAGGCGGCGGCGGGCGGCCCACCGGGGTCCGGGGTCTCGCCGGCGGCCGCACGCCGGGCCGCCGCCCACCAGTCGGTGCTGCGCTCGTCGGCCAGCCTGGCGATGGAGGCCTCGACCCGTGCCGCCAGTTCCCGGGCGTCGGTGTCCGCCCCGGGCCGGATCGGACGGCCGAAGGTGACCTGGGTCGGCCCGGGACGGAGGCGGCTCGAGTTCCGGGGCAGGATGTCGCGCGTGCCGGCGAGGTGCACCGGCACCACCGGTCGCCCGGTCCGGACCGCCAGCCACGCGGCACCCGCCGTGTGCGGATGGGCCCAGCCGTCCGGGCTCCTGCCCCCCTCCGGGAAGATCACGAGGCTCCAGCCGTCACGCACGAGCGCCGCGGCGCGGTTCACCGACTCGCGGCTGACCCGGGTGCGCTCGAGCGGGATGGCGTTGATCGAGAGCGCGAAGAGCGTCGACTTGAGCCGGGTGTCGAAGAAGTAGTCGGCAGCGCCGGCTACGACGGTGTGGTGGCGCCAGCGGTCCGGAAGGACCGAGAGCAGGAGCGGGGTGTCGACGTGGCTCGAGTGGTTGGCGGCGAAGATCGCCGGTTCGTGCAGATGAGCGATGCGGTCGAGACCCTCCACCTTCGGGCGGGCGATGAGCGCGACCCCGGGCCTGGTGACGAACTCGACGAGCAGCACGCGGGCGAAGCGGGCCGGGTACGTCCGCGCCCAGCCGCTGTCGTAGGCGGCCCCGAGCGTGCTGCGCTCGACCGGGCGGGGCAGCGTGCCGGGCCAGGTGGGCGCGGTGAGCGGGAAGCCGCCCCGTGGGCGGGGCAGCCTGGCGAGGCTCGAGCGGAGCGCCTCCGGGGTGACCGGCAGCCGCCGGCGGGGCGGCACCGCGCCGGGCAGGGTGTCAGGCGAGGTCACTCGACGTCGGCCAGCATGATCGGCGGGCAGTGGAAATGGGTGATCGTGGGCGAGCTCCCCACAAAGTCAGAAGCCATTTCCAGGGCGTCGTTCAGCGTCGAGGCGGGGCGGAAGCCGAGCCGGCGCACGGCGCGGGGGTCGCCCCCGACGATGATCACCCCGCCGAGGTGTTCGAGGGCGTGTGCGCCCCAATACCACATGTAGAACGGGTGGACGCCGTGATAGGCGTGACTCGTGCGGTAGAGGTGGCGGTACCACTCGTCCGTGGCGAATCGGGTCTCATAGTTCTTTTCGATCTCGACCGGATCGGTGGTATCGGCCAGCACCTCCTCGAAGAAATCGATGTACGAAGGGTGGTGCACCGGGTGGAACGCCCACGGTGTCGGATGACAGAGGATTGCCACACCACCCTGACGGACGATCGGCCTTCCCCGGTAGAGGTTGAAGAGATACCCGAGACCCATGCACATGACCAGGATCGGGTTCATGATCGAGTTCACGTTGTAGGGGCAGATGTGGGGTAGGCCGAAGAGCGCGATATCGGTCTGGCCCTGGACGGGGACGAGCTGCTGGCGGTAGATGGCCTCGGTGGTGGCGGCGTGGACCGCCTCGACCTCACCGGCGTGGACGCCGGTCATCGCGTGGGGCGCCTTCACCGATTGGAAAAGGCCCCGCGCCATCCGGGGCGGGGTGCGCTCGAGGCTCCTGGCCGCGGCGAGATATGTTGCCCGATCCCGGACGGACCACTCCCATTCGCGCTTTTGCATGAAGGCCACGGACTTCGGAAAGGCATCGTTGTTCAGCGTGGTCTCGATCTGGAA
>WQVT01000573.1 GCA_009785715.1 Acidimicrobiaceae bacterium
ACGTGATGCCGAGTCCCAGGGCGGCGCCGAGGAACCAGGGGGCTGCCAGGTCCGCCGTCGAACGCACGGCGTGGAAGGAGAAGTCCCGCTCGAGGATCACACTGAGGTCCCGGTGGAACAGGCGGACCACGGTCGGGGTCTCCGGAGCCCCGGCGTCGGCCAGGTACTCCCGCAGCACGAGGCTGGTCTGGACGTTGGTGAGATCGTCGCTCGTCAGGGCCGCGACCGCGGAGGCGGCCTGGGTGTTTGCGGCGTCGAGGGTGGCGGTCTCGGTGGCGTCGCCGTAGAGGATGGGGACGCCGAGGGCCCGGGCGCGGGCCAGGTGGCGGTTGTGCTCGTCGCGCTCGATGGCGACCACCGAGCGTCCATGGGCGAGCAGTCCCTCCACGACCCGGACGCCGATCGAACCCAGCCCGACGATCACCACGTGACTGTGCATGCGGGTGATCCGCTGGCGGCCGAACGCGTTGGCGATGCTCCGGCTGAACAACGTGTTCGTGATCGTGGCGAACAGCGTCGTTGCCAGCGCCACCCCGGTGATGATCAGCACGATCGCAAAAATCCGCAGCCACGCCGCCTGTGCGGCGTAGCTGAAGTCGCCGAAGCCGACCGTGGAGATCGTGACCACGGTGAAGTAGAGGGCGTTCAGCACCCCGAGGTGCCCGCCGCTCGAGGTGCGGTACCCGAGGGTCAGTACGACGGTGGCGATCACGACAACCACGGCGATCGCGGCGAGGGCCAGGCGGAGCGCCCCGGGGAACTCCGGCAGCATCGGACGCAGCCAACGGCGCTGACGCATCTCCGCCGTGGCCGTCTCCTCCATGTGGGTCGCCAAGCCCGTGGCCGCCATCTCCGCCGGGGTGCCGATCAGGGTCACCACCTCGCCCGGGGCCACCGGGTGGTCACGCCCGGGGCAGACCTCGATCGTCCGGCCGCCGTTCCCGACGACGGCGAGGGGCACCAGGTCGCCAAAGCGCTCCCGCAGGGTGCCCGCGCCCCGGCTCTCCTCGCTGACCACCGCGAAGTCGACGTCCTCGATCCGCACGTCGAGGGTCGGTGCGCCGAGACAGGCCTGTACGAGCGACGGGGCGGCGAGGGAGGCCACGTCGAGCACCCGATCCGGTCCGATCACGCTGCCGAGCGCCCGGCCCACGGAAGGATTGGCGATCTCCGCCACCACCCGAAGCTCCGGGCGGAGATCGTGGACAACGAGGGCGCTCTCCAGAGTCTTGAGATCGTCGTCCTCGACGCAGATCGCCGCAACGGCGAGGTTCAGACCTGCTCCGAGGAGCACGCTGCGCTGACGGGGAGAGCCGAGGACGAAAGGGATCTTCCATTCCTCGAGGGTGGGCAGGAGGCGCCGGTCGGGGTCGTCGTCGATCACGACCACCCGTATGCCCGACCGGTGGAGCTGCTCGACGATGCGCAACCCGATCGGTTGCAGCCCGCACACGATTACCGGCCCTGAGTCCCCGCCGGCCTCCATCGGGCCAAGTTAGTCGCGCTCAGCCTTCCCTAAGGTCTATCCGCTTGAATATCCGTTCGTGAGCGGTGCCGAGACAGACGAGACAGACGAGGAGAACAATTCAGCCTCTTTGACCACGGAAGCGGGCAAAGGAGGCACGGATGGCGGTGAGCCCGAGCGCGGGTCCGCCAACCCGTATCGCAGGTCCGCCTTTGCCGTGGCGCGGGCGATCGTCGTACTGGCTATCGCCGGAGCCGGCTTTGCGGTCATCATCCCGGTCCACCACGACCGCCAGACCCGGGTGGTCGACTCCCGCCTGGCCGATCTGACGGTCCCCGAGACCGGGGTCGCCGGCTTCAACACCAAGCCCGCCAGCGCCGGCGTTCAGCCTGCCGCCAACGTCGGGCTCACCGTGCTGTCGACCGCCGCCAAGCAGGATCCGGGCCACACCGGCCTCTACACGAAGGACTGGGCGGCTACCGCCAAGGGATCCAAGGACGCCATCGGCCTCGTCGTGTTCCTGCTGCCCACGCCCGCCAAGGCGCAGAGCGTGCTCGAGCAGGTGAGCAAGATGGAGCTGGCGGCATCGGCGCAGTCGGCCAACAGCCTGGACCGTCACGCCACCTTCACCGTGCCGGGCGTGTCCGGCTCGGCGGGCTCGTTGTTCGTGCCGAAGAAGGCCACCAGCACCTCGCAGGACCTGGCGGTGAGCATTTTCCGTACCGGCACCGTGGTGTCCTTCGTCCAGGTCGCAGCGAAAAGCTCGGCCGCAGCCGCCAACGAGGCACAAGACCACGCGATCAGCGCGTCGAAGACACAGGCCGCGCACGTGGAGAAGGTCGAGCCGGGATTCTCCTTGGTCGAGTTGGTCCGCCCCGCCGGCAACACCATCCCGACGACGGCCAGCATCGTGTGGATCGCGGGATCGGTGGTGGCTGCGATCCTGGCGGCCGTGGGCCCCCTGCTCTACGGCCGGGCCCGCCGCCGGCGGCAGGCGCGCATCCAGGCGGAGCTCGACCGGATGATCGTGGTTCGGGGCCAGACCATCACCAAGCGCCGACGCTGAGCTGGGACTGCACCGGTGGCGCCGCAACCCTGCGCCCGCCGCACACCCAGTCGGCCGGTAGGGTTTACGGGCGGTCTTGCCCCCATCGTCTAGCGGCCTAGGACTTCGCCCTTTCAAGGCGGCAACACGGGTTCGAATCCCGTTGGGGGTAC
>WQVT01000574.1 GCA_009785715.1 Acidimicrobiaceae bacterium
CTGCCGGGCATCCCGACCGGCAACGTCGGCGAGGTCCAGATCACGGTCGACAGCAACAACATCACCGAGGCGCAGCAGGTGGTCAACAACCAGGCCGACATCTTCGACCCGGCCGACACGCTGCCGCCCGCGGAGCTCTCCGCCGTGCACGCGCTTCCGAAGAGCCGGTACCAGCCGGTCGCGGCGGCCGAGACCAACTACATCTTCTTCAACACGCGGGTCGCACCGTTCAACAAGCTGGCCGTCCGCCAGGCGGTCAACATGGCGATCGACCGCACGTCCCTCACCCGCCTGGCCGCCGGCTTCTCGGTTCCGGCGTGCCTGCTGCTCCCCCCGAACTTCCCGGGGCACTCGAACGCCAAGTGCGCGAGCGGCAACCCGGCGGTGACCCCGTCGGCCTCCACCATCGCCAAGGCGAAGTCGATGATCGCCAAGGCCGGTGACGCCGGCGCTGCGGTCACGGTGTGGAGCCAGACCAAGCAGCCCCGCCAGGCGTACATGACCTACTACACGGGTCTGCTCAACCAGCTGGGCTTCAAGGCCAAGCTGAAGACCATCGAGGACACCGTCTACTTCCAGCAGATCGGGGCGGCGTCGAACAAGCCGCAGACCGGTTTCGCCGACTGGAGCCAGGACTTCCCGAACCCGTCGGACTTCTACCTGCTGCTCGACGCGACCTCGATCCAGTCGACCAACAACGAGAACTTCGGCAACGTCAACGATCCCCACATCCAGGCGCAGCTGAAGAAGCTCGACGCGGTGCCGGCGACCAAGCTCGACACCGTCACCGGTCAGTGGGCCTCCCTCGACCAGTACGTCAACAAGAAGGCCTACATGGCGCCCTTCGGGAACGAGGAGCTTCCGCTCCTCTTCTCCAACCGGGTGCAGAACGGTCCTGCTTCGTTCAACCCGGTCTTCTACATCGACTGGGCATCGATCAAACTGGGCTAGACCGCACCTCTCCATACGGACGTAGCTCATGGCACTCCGATCTGGGCCGGGTCAGGCTGACCTCGGCTCGGTAGTCCAGCACGAAGACGGTGGGCTCCTGCTCCCCGGAGCAGAAGAGCCCACCGTCGGCGTGGGCCCCTACCAGCTCGCCTGGCGCCGGTTGCGGCGCAACAAGACGGCGTTGGTGTTCGGGGGGATCTTCCTCCTGATCGTGGTGCTGAGCCTGCTGGCTCCGGTGTACGCCGACCACATCGCCGACACCGGGCCGAACGTCAACCACATCTCAGAGACCATCACCGTCGGGGGCAAGCAGGTGGACGTGGTCAGCCTCGAGGGCATCCCGATCGGGCCCACCTGGCGCAGCCACTTCTTCTTCGGTGCGGACCCCAACGGGCGCGACCTGGCCGTGCGGCTCCTCTACGGGGGCCGCAACTCCCTCGCCATCGGCGGGCTGGCGACCGCGATCACGATCGTGCTCGCCACCATCGTCGGGGTCGTTGCCGGCTATTTCCGGGGCTGGACGGACACGATCCTCTCCCGGCTCCTCGACCTGATCTGGGCCTACCCGGCCCTGCTGCTCGCCATCGCCCTCGGGGTGAGCCTGGCGCTCGGCGGCATCAGCATCGGCCCGATCCACATCACGGCCGGGTCGGACATCGTGCCGGCGCTGATCATCGGGGTGGTCTACATCCCCTACGTTGCCCGACCGATCCGGGGCGAGGTGCTGTCCTTACGCGAGCGTGAGTTCGTGGACGCCGCCCGCGCCCAGGGCGCCGGCCATCTGCGGATCATGTTCTCCGAGATCCTCCCCAACCTGCTCAACACGCTGATCGTGTTCGTCGCCCTCCAGCTCGCCCAGTCGATCGCGCTCGAGGCCGCCCTGTCCTTCCTCGGCGCCGGCGTCCAGGCGCCGAACTCGTCGTGGGGCACCCTCCTCTCCGGCAGCGTCCAGCAGATCACCACCGCCCCGCACCTCACCCTGGTGCCCGGGATCACCCTCGTGATCGCCGTGCTGTCGGTGAACGTGTTCGGCGACGGGCTCCGCCGGGCCCTCGACCCCCGCGCCCAGGTGCGGGTCAAGTAGCGCGCGATGGACCTCCTCCGCTTCGCCATCCGCCGGATCGTCTCGGCCGCCGTGGTGCTCTTCCTCGTGAGCATCCTCACGTTCCTGATCTTCGTGTCGATCCCGAACGGCAACCCCGCGCTCCGGCTGGCGGGCCGGACCGCCACCCCGGCCGACATCGCGGCCGTCACCAAGGCGTACGGGTTCGACAAGCCGATCTACATCCAGTACCTGCGCATGATGCGGCAGATCTTCAGCGGCCAGATCCAGTCCTACACCCAGCACGTCACCGTGTTCTCGCAGATCGAGCGGGGCTTCCCCGTGACGCTGTCGCTGGCCGTCGGGGCCGCCGTGGTGTGGCTCGTCTTCGCCGCCATCTTCGGCATCATCGGTGCGTTCCGGGCCGGAAGCGTGGAGGACACCTCCCTCACCGCCCTCTCCTTCGTCGGGATCTCCGCCCCGTCCTTCGTCGTCGGCGCGATCCTCATCTACCTGCTGGCGTACCAGGTCCACCTGTTCCCCGAGAGCGGCTACGTCGGGCCCACCACCAGCGTCCTCGGCTGGTTACACCACATGATCCTGCCGTGGTTCACCCTCGCCATCCTCTACATCGGGATCTACGCCCAGGTGCTGCGCTCGAACATCCTCGACACGCTGAACGAGGACTA
>WQVT01000575.1 GCA_009785715.1 Acidimicrobiaceae bacterium
CTTCGGCCGTCATCATGGCCGGCTGCCTGTCGGCGTTCCTGCGGACCCGTTTCCGGGCCGCCGACGCCGCCCAGCCGATCCGGTCCCGACCCCTGCAGATCCCCGAGGCTTAGGCCGGGCTCTCCTCGGGCCGACCCGCAGCCCTGGGCCGGCT
This sequence comes from Acidimicrobiaceae bacterium, assembly GCA_009785715.1. Lineage (GTDB taxonomy): Bacteria > Actinomycetota > Acidimicrobiia > Acidimicrobiales > Palsa-688 > WQVT01. The sequence continues at coordinate 155 of WQVT01000575.1, forward strand.
CACCATGAGCTGCTCGTAGAGGTCGATCACGGTCTGGACCGAATGGTCCATGGTGCTCCCGGGTGCCGTTTTCCGATGCCACGCCAACGTCGAGCGCCGCAGGGCCATCCCGTCGTCGAGGATCTGAAGTACCACCGTCGCCAGGCGCTCGGCGGTGGGCGGCTTGGCGACGTACCCGTTCACGCCGGCAACGACGTTGTCCGTACACAGGTTCTCCTCGAAGCCGGCAACCGCCGACGGCGTGCCGTAGCGGCTGGCCTCGACCAGGACCAGGCCGTACCCCTCACGGCGCGACGGGATGACGACGCACGTCGCCTCCCTCATAAGGCGCTTCAACTCGGATTCCTCGACGAAGCCCACGAGCCTGGTCTGCGCCCCGGGTGCGTCGGCGGCAAGTGTCGCCTCGAGCTCCGGAGTGCCCGGTCCGCCGCCCGCGATCACCAGCTCGACGTCGGGGCGTCGTGCGTAGAGCTCGGCGGCAAGTCCGGGGAGAAGATCGATGCCCTTGTCGTGAATGTGTCGCGCGGCGAAAAGCACATGGGGAGGATCCGCAGGAACGGCGGCATCGGCCCCCCCATCCTCCTCGACCATGTCGGACGGCAGATACCCGGGGAGCAGGACCACCTCCTTCCGCATCCCGGCGGCGCGGATCCGCCGCGCATTGGTCGGCAGGCTCACCAGCGCCAGCGGTGTCAGCGCGAGGCACAGGCGTTGAATGAGGAAGCCGATCGTGCCGATGACCGGTCCGACGTAGGACCGCCAGAAGCGGAACGACCAGATCTCGTGCCAGTCGATCACCACCGGGACCTTCGTGCCGGCCAGCGCGAGTCGGGTGGCGATCACCGACCAGTAGGGGAAGTTGCCGACCTGCACCACGTCAAAGCTCGACCTGTTACGCAGGAGATATCGGAAAAGGCCCCATCCGAAGCGCAGGCCTGGGAGCAGCTTCCGGACGCCCTTCTCGTCGTAAAGGTCATCTTTCCTGCTGACGGCAACGAGCTTTATACCCGGGATCGCCGGCGCCGGTCCGTCCCACTGTCTGCGGGTCAGGTACGTCACCGTCGCACCCCGTTCCACGAGCGTCTCCGCCAGCGACCGGTACCACCGCTCCGCGCCGCCGACGGTCAGGGGGAAGAAGCAGTCGTACCCGATGGCGACGCGCGCGCCCGGGATCGCACTCGGCGACACGTCTGACACCCGGCGGACTCTACCTGCGGGCCGCCCGTCCCCCGGACGTTCGGCTCCTATCCATCCCTGCGTCACGCAACGAGATTCCTTCTAATCGTCCGGTGGCTCCAGGTAGACGAGGCGGTCACCGAGCTCCTCGGCCGATAGCGGGATGACGACTCGAGCGAGCGTGGATATGCCGCTCGGAGAGAACCTCGACGAGGGGGCGACCAACACGCCTGAATGATGCCCGGAGGGCCTCCGCCAACGCCGGCGGGTACATCTCATCCACGAGGACCCGTCCCCGTTAGCCATCGATGATAGCATAATGCAAGCATGCCGAACATCTTGGTGCGAGACCTGCCCGACGAGATCCACGCTGCACTTCAACGTCGGGCACAGCGACGAGGTCAGTCGCTTCAGCAGTACCTCGCTGGCGAACTCCGCCGCCTAGCCGAACGGCCGAGCCTCGACGAGGTCCTCGACGACGTCGATCGTCGTCAGGGCGGCACCGTGGGACTGCGGCAGGCAGTAGAGGACCTGGCTGAGGAGCGTTCGCGGCCGTGATGGTGGTCGACGCCTCTGTCCTCGCCAACGTCGTTGGGGATGACGGGGCGGACGGGCACCGGGCGCGAAGGGAGCTGCGCGCCGCTGGCGACATCGCGGCCCCGGACCTCGTCGACGTCGAAACCGTGGCCGTGTTGCGCAGGCGATGGCTCGCCGGCACAGTCAACGACGAACGGTTTGCTGAGGCGATCGCCGATCTCGAACAACTCGACTTCGAACGGGTTCCCACGCTTCGGTTCGCCCGCCGAGCCTGCGAGCTTCGTGCGAACGTCACCGCCTATGACGCCACCTACATTGCTCTGGCAGAGGCCCTCGGGTGCGAGCTGCTCACGGCAGATCGCCGGTTGGCCAACGCACCCGCACCAAGATGCGCGATACGCCTGCTTGGATAGAATCGACCCGACGCGAGACTGCTCCTCGACGTCCATCAATTCCCAGTTGGCGGTCGAGAGGCTGAGGGGTGAGGGCACTCCCCTCTTGGCTTAAGAAGCCGCGCCGAGCGGAAACCGACTGGGTTCACTCGCCGTGAGGCCGCCTTTGTGAGTGATCCGCTGACATGTGACGAGCTAGTGGCGCCATTTGACCAGCCACGGCGCACATGGACGCGAATCGGGCACATGGACCGGGATCGCTCACAAAGGCCCCCGGGCCTCCCGCCGAAGCCCACCTCCCTGGCCGAGCCCGAGCCCCGAGCCAGCCGCCACCGGCCCCCACGTCACCCCAGCTGCGAGACGAACCGCTCCAGCTGCTTCAGGTTCCGGCACTCATAGGCCCCATCGCAGTGGACCGC
>WQVT01000576.1 GCA_009785715.1 Acidimicrobiaceae bacterium
GGCGGGGTCGTCGGCATGGTGGCGGCATGGCCCCTGTCCAAGGGACTCACGCCATGGGTGGCGGCGCCGCTGCTCGGCTTGCTGGCGTGTTTCGGGCTGCTGGTCCTCACCGGCACGCCGATCCGGGAAGCGCCGGCCCGGCTGGCGATCGTCTTCGGGCACCGAGCGCCGGCCGACTATGAAGAAGAAGGCGACGAGGACGGCGAATACTCCGACGAGGACGGCCAGCGGCGCCGGGGCGAGATCCGCCGCGGCGCCATCAAGCTGAAGGGCGCCCTCGAGGCGGGCGATCATCTCAAGCCGTACGACACGCCAGTGCTCGGCCCTGGCGGCCGCCGCCCGGTCCCGGCAGGAGCCGGTGGCCTGCCCGAGGCCCGGATCGGCGAAGGTGTACTGGACGATCCCGGTTTCCCGGCAGCCGCGCCGGACGCTGGAGCGGTAATCGTCAGCCAGCCAGATGCAGCCGTAGGCGGCGAGATCGAGCTCCCGCCTGTCGTGGCCGCGCCCGCGCCCCGACCGGTCTCCCCCAAGCCCGTGATGCCAGGTGAGCAGTTGCCGCTGACCGGGGCGGCGGCGGGATCTTACGAGCTCCCGCCGCAGACACTGCTTAAGCCAGGGGCCCCGCACAAGGCGCGGACCAGGGCGAACGATGTCATGATAGCCGCGCTGGACAACGTCTTTGAGGACTTCAAAGTAGGTGCGCACGTTTCCGGCTTTAGCCGGGGACCGACGGTGACGAGGTATGAGGTTGAACTCGACCCGTCGGTCAAGGTGGAGCGGGTCACTGGGATGGCGAAGAACATCGCTTACGCCGTCAAGTCGGCCGATGTCCGCATCCTTCCTGTCATTCCCGGCAAATCGGCGATCGGTATCGAGATCCCGAACGCGGACAAGGAGATCGTCAGCCTGGGCGACATCCTGCGCTCGGACCCGGCGCTCGCCGATCATCACCCGATGGTGGTGGGGCTCGGCAAAGACGTGGAGGGCAAGACGGTCCTAGCCAACCTCGCGAAGATGCCCCACGTGCTGGTGGCCGGAGCGACGGGATCGGGCAAGGCGCTGGCCCTGGACACACCGATCCCGACGCCTCGTGGCTGGACCACCATGGGCGAGATACAGGTCGGCGACGAGGTCTTCGACGAGCGCGGCCACCCGTGCTCGGTCATTGCCGCGACTCCCGTGATGCATGGTCGGCCCTGCTACGAGGTCGAGTTCTCCGACGGCACCGTCGTCGTTGCTGACGCGGAGCACCTCTGGCAGACGAGCACGGCCACCGGTCGCCAGCAGCACGCGAGGCCACCGAGAGGCGTCCCCTACTGGCCGACGGCCGATGTCGCACGAGTGACCGCGCGGGCGGCCAAGGTCTGCTCTGAACCAGATCGCCCAGTGGGGTCGGCTGAAGTGATCGCGGACCTAGGGACGCGGTTCCAGAATGTCCTGTACACGGTCCTTAAGGAGGTGCAAAGGCAGGACAGGGACGTTCGAGTCCCTGTTGAGCGGGCGGGGCACAGGACTACCCGCTGGGTGCCGGCCTACTCGAGCCATTGTGCGTACGCGGCCCTCGCCGAGCGTGTCGCGGCCCCCGCGGGGAGCGGTCAAGCCCGGCGGGCCGATGCCAGCCCAGTCACCACTGAGCAGATCGCCGCGTCGCTTTTGCATGGGGGCCGAGCTAACCACTCGATACCCGTCTGCGGCCCGCTCGAATATCCCGAGCAAGACCTACCGGTGGCCCCGTACACCTTCGGTTGCTGGCTCGGTGACGGGAGGACCGGCGGGGCCTCTATCACGTCCGCAGATGAGGAGATTCTCGACCACATCCGCAACGACGGCTACCTCGTCACCCACCACCCAAGCAGCCGTATGCAGTACACGATCTGGAACCGCCCGGAGCGCGACCGGCGTATCGCAGAGGCGCTTCGCCTGGCCGAGCAGGGAATGAGTGTCGAGCGGGCGGCGGCTCACATGGGGGTCGGGCTATCCGCGACCTTGCGGGCGGCAGCTGGGCGCTTCGGACACGGACGCAGGGGCAGCTTCACGCCGGCAACGCCGCCTCTCGAGAGGTACCGGACCCTAGCTCAGAGCTTCCGCGAGATCGGGCCGAAGCATATCCCTGAGGCTTACCTGCATGCTTCCGTCCGGCAGCGCAGGGCGTTGCTGGCCGGCCTGCTCGACACCGATGGGTACTGCAAGCCCGGTGGAAACGTTGAGTTCGCGGTTACCAACGAGAACTTGGCGCGCGACACTCTGGAACTCGTGCTGGGCCTCGGCTACAAGGCGGTCCTGCGGACGAAGCGGTGTAAGGGGCGTACCGCGGAGACTTCAGTCGTCTACACGGTCGCGTTTACCCCGCACGAGCCGGTGTTCAGGCTCAGCCGGAAGCTGGCACGGCAGGCCCTTGCCAAGACCAGGCGCACCACGGGGCTGCGCTACATAGTCGACGTACGGCCGATCGAGTCGGTGCCGGTGCGGTGCATTCAGGTCAGCGGCGCCAGCAGCCTGTACCTGGCGAGCCGGTCCTGCATCCCGACCCACAACTCCGTCTGCCTCAATGGGCTGATCACGTCGGTGCTGACCCGGGCTACGCCGGACGAGGTGCGGATGATCCTCATCGACCCCAAGCGGGTCGAGCTGACAATCTACGAGGGCATCCCGCACCTGATCTCGCCGATCATCACC
>WQVT01000577.1 GCA_009785715.1 Acidimicrobiaceae bacterium
CTACGACAACGGTCGGGTGAACATCGGTTCCTGGGGCAGCGAGGTCTCGATGGACCCCCACGTCACTGCGGTGCTGCAGAACCTCGTGCCGATCGTCGACAACGGCCAGCCGGCGCCCAGCGCGACCTACCAGGACAGCAATATCTGGGGGGCGACCCTCGGTGCTCAGACGGTGATCGCACGGTCGGGAATCGGAGTCACCGCCGACGGCGCCCTGGTCTACGTCGCCGGCCCGGCGCTCACCGCAAAGAGCCTGGCCGAGTCTCTCCAGCGGGCCGGGGCGGTTCGGGCGATGGCGCTCGACCTGAACCCCGAATGGGTGACGTTCAACTTCTTCAGCCACGACACCGCAGGCACCGTGAGCGGGACCAAGCTCTACCCCGGGATGCAGCGCCCCGCCGACCGCTACCTCGGGCCGAGCCCCGAGTCCCGCGACTTCTTCGTCGTCTCGCTGCCGGGCTAGCCGGGGCGCCGGTCAGCCCGGCTCGGCCACCCACTCCTCCGGTCCGCCCAAGCCGTGCGCCTGGTTCCACTCCACCGCGGCAATCGCCCCGCCGGTCTCCCCGGCGCCGTCCTGCTCCGCCAGGTGAAGGGCGAGCGGAACGACGTGGGTCGGGCGCAGGAGGGGTGCCATCACGATGCCCTGCGCCCGGTTGGCGTTGACCATCTCCGTCGAGCCGGTGGTCATCGTCCCGCTCGGGTAGAGGACGTTCACGGCGACGTTGAACGGGCGCAGTTCCTCGGCCATGTAGCGGCTGAGGCTCGTCAGTGCCGCTTTGGAGGCGGCGTAGGGCTGATTGCGGATCCGGGGGTTGTCCCTCGAGCCGATGTTGATGATGCTCCCGCGCCGCTGCGAGATCATCGCCGGCGCGAAGGCCCGGGTCACGTTCAAGGTTCCGAGCACGTTCACGCCGAACATGGCCTCCCAGTCGGCGTTCGTCGAGTCGAGCACCGTCACCGCCCCCGACGGGGGGTACAGCTCCTTCTGGCGCAGGCCGACGTTGTTGACGAGCACGTCGACGCCCTCGACGCGTCCGAGCACCTCGGCCGCCACGGCGTCGACATCATCGGGGTGGGTGATGTCGAAGCTGGTGATCACCGTCTTCGGGTGTGCCTCGAGGGTGGCGCGGGCCTCCTCGGCCCCCTCCCAGGCCCGGTCCACCGCGACGACGGTGGCGCCGGCGTCGAGGAAGCCCTGGGTGCACGCCCAGCCGATTCCCCGTGCCGCACCGGTGATGACGACGACCCTGCCTGCCAGCTGACTCACGACCCTCCCCCTCGCTCGGCCCGCTCTGCGCCGGCGGCGCCACGTTAGGCCGTCAACCAGCCCGGGCAGGCAGGATGTTCGCTATGGCCAATGCCCGCAACTCATCGATGTCCATCGGCTCCAGGGGGTCGTTCCTCTCGATCGGATCGGTGGGTTCCTTCCTCTCGATCGGCTCGGTCGGCTCGTACTGCTCCATCGCTTCCGTGGGTTCGGCTCTGTCGATCGGCTCGGTCGGCGGGTTCGCCTCTATCGGGTCGGCCTTTTCCGCCTGTTCGCTCTGGTCGGTGCTGTCCTGGAAGTCGATCAGAGGGGTGCTCGACGCGGGCCGCCGCCCCGGCGGGGCGTAGCGCTCAGCGGGCCCGCCGCGTTGCCGTCTCGTGCAGCTTGGTGGAGAGGTGCTCGCCGGCGGTCAACACCCGCCTGAACAACTCCGGCTGGGTGGTCAGCGCCCGGAAGGCGACACCGACCGAGACGTCGTGGTCCGGCTTGCTCAGGACCGTGATCGGGTCGCCGCGGCGGACCTCGCCTGGCACGATCACGGCGAGGTAGGTCCCGGGGGCGCCGTGGGCGGTGAAGGTCTGTACCCAGCCGTTCCGCTGCAGCCACAGGGCGAAGGTGCGACAGGGGGTGCGGGGATGGGTGACCTGGAGGACCAGCTCCTCGCCCACCTGCCAGCGCTCACCGATCAAGGCGGACGTGACGTCGATCCCCGACGTCGTCAGGTTCTCACCGAAGGAACCCGAGCCGAAGGTCACACCGAGCTCCTTCTCCCACCAGTCGAGATCCTCCCGGGCGTAGGCGTAGACCGCCTGGCTGTCGCCTCCGTGGTGTTGCTGGTCGCAGATGGCGTCGCCCTCGAGTCCGCTGCCACCCTTCGGGGCTCCGGGCGCGCGCACCGCCACCGGCCCATCGACGGGCCGCTTGTCGATCCCGGTCAGCTCCTCGTACACGGGGATCGTTCGGGCGGAGCCGACGTTGAGGGAGGAAACGAGGGGAGGCATACCACACGATACGCCCGAGTCCCGGCGTCGCCGTAGGGATTCTCGGCTCAGACGTCCATCGGGTCGACGTCGACCAGTCCCGGGTGGCCCAGATCCTTGTCGGAGACGATGGCATCGGCTTGACCGATAGGCCATGGGATCGCCACCGTCGGGTCGAAGAGGTTGACAAAGTTGTATTTCGCGTCGGGGAACCAGTGGTCGTTCACAAGATAGGTGTAGGTCACCCGGTCCTCGAGCGTCTGATAACCATTTGCCACACCCCTCGGCACAAAGACGGCCTTGGCGGGCGTGATCTCGAGCGTGAACGTCGTGCCGAAGGTCGGTCCGCTCCGCAGGTCGACCCAGGCCCCGAAGACGGCTCCGTTGGCCACGGAGATGAACTTCTCCCAGGGTTCGGCGTGCAG
>WQVT01000578.1 GCA_009785715.1 Acidimicrobiaceae bacterium
CAGCGCGCCAGCGGTGCGGGGGTTCCTGCGACGGGTCCTGGCCGATGTTGACGGTCAGGTCGACCTCGACGTTGCCCTGTTGCTGGCGACCGAGCTGGTCGGCAACACCGTGCTGCACACGACGGTCCCCGACTTCGAGGTCTTCGTCACGCTGACCTCGGGAGGGGTGCGCATCGGCGTGCGCGACGACGACCCCACCCGGCCCGTGTTCCGGGCGCCGGAGCTGCTCGATACGGACGGCCGGGGCTTGCCGCTGGTGCAGAGCATGTCGCTGGCGTGGGGGATCGACGACCGGGCCGGCGGCAAGCTCGTCTGGTTCGACCTCAGCCGGAGGTAGAGGGTCGGGGGTCGGCGGGGGGTCGACGGCGTGCACGGGGCTCGACGGGTATGCGGAATGTGCGCGATTCGCGTCCATGTGCTCGATATGCGGCAATGTGAGCAGGAAGTGGTCAAAGGGCGTCGGTGTGGGCTCACATGGACGAGAATCAGTCACATCGTGCGGGGTCGACCCTGACCGCACCGGCAGCACGCCCGGCACCCACCTCCGGGCGAGAGCCCCTACCCGCTCGGCGGACCTACTCCCACTCGATGGTCCCCGGCGGCTTCGAGGTGATGTCGAGCGCCACCCGGTTGATGCCGGGCACCTCGTTGATGATCCGGCTCGAGAGTCGCTCGAGGAGGTCGTAGGGGAGGCGTGCCCAGTCGGCGGTCATCGCGTCGTCACTCGTCACGGCCCGGATGATGCACGGGTAGGCGTAGGTCCGTTCGTCGCCCATCACCCCCACCGTCTGCACCACGGGGAGCACGGCGAAGCTCTGCCACAGCTCCCGATACAGGCCGGCCCGCTGGATCTCCTCGGTCACGATGGCGTCGGCGGCCTGAAGGACCCTCACGCGCTCGGCCGTGACCGGCCCGACGATGCGCACCGCCAGCCCGGGGCCCGGGAACGGCTGGCGCCAGACGATCTCCTCGGGCAGGCCGAGCTCCTCACCGAGCGCCCGCACCTCGTCCTTGAACAACAGGCGGAGGGGCTCGACCAGCTCGAAGCTCATGTCCTCGGGCAGGCCCCCCACGTTGTGGTGCGACTTGATCTTGGCCGCGTCCCGGGTGCCCGACTCGATCACATCGGGATACAGCGTGCCCTGGACCAGGAAGCGCGCCTCGCCGCGCCGGTCGGAACGGCCGAGGTCGGCGGCGGCCTCCTCGAAGGTGCGGATGAACAGCTCCCCGATCACCTTGCGCTTGCGCTCGGGGTCCGAGACACCGTCGAGGGCCTCGAGGAACCGGTCGGCGGCCTTCACCTGCACGAGGTCGATGTTGAACTGCTCCCGGAAGGTCGCCTCCACCTGATCCGCCTCGCCGGCCCGCAACAGGCCGGTGTCGACGAACACACACGTCAGCTGGTCGCCGATCGCCTTGTGCACCAGTGCGGCGGCCACCGACGAGTCCACGCCCCCCGACAGGCCGCAGATGACGCGCTCCGAGCCGACCCGGGCGCGCACGTCCTCCACCGAGGCCTCGATCACCGACGTCATCGTCCACGTGGGCCGGCAGTGGGCGACGTCGAACAGGAAGCGCTTCAGGATCTCCTGCCCGCCGCGGGTGTGGGCCACCTCGGGGTGGAACTGCACACCGTAGAGCCCGCGTGCGGGGTGCTCCAGGGCGGCGGCCGGGGCGTCGGGGGTGGATGCCGTGACCCGGAATCCCGGCGGGACCTCGGTGACGGCGTTGAAGTGGCTCATCCACACGTCGAAGCCGTACGGCCCCTGCTCCTCCGCCGGCGAGCCTCCCCCCGGCGAGCCTCCTCCCGGCGAGCCGCCAGCCAGCGAGCCCCCCGCCGGCGAGCCCCCCGCCGGCGAGCCGGCGGGCAGCCCGGCGAAGAGGACCGAGGACAGGCCCGTCTCGGTCAGCGTCAGGGGCGTCCGGCCGTACTCGCCGCGCCCGGAATGGTCGACCAGGCCGCCGAGCTGCTGGGCGATGAGTTGCTCGCCGTAACAGATCCCGAGGATCGGGATCCCGAGCTCGTAGATGGCCGGGTCCAGTCGCGGCGCCCCCTCGACGTGGACGGAGGCCGGGCCGCCGGAGAGGATCACGGCAGCAGGCGCCCGGGCGGCGAGCTCCCCGGCGCTCACCGTGTGGGGCACGATCTCGCTATAGACCCGCGCCTCGCGCACCCGCCGGGCGATGAGCTGGGCGTACTGGGCGCCGAAGTCGACCACGACCACGGTGTCGAAGTCGGCGAGGCGCTCCGGTGCCGCAGGCTCGGTGGAGAGGGCGTCGGGGGCTATCGCCTTGGAAGACATGGCGCCTACGAACCCATGCCGATGCGCTGCTCCCGCTGGAGGCTCTTGCCCTCGGTCTGCAGCGAGGGGGCCACCATCACCTCGGCCTTCTGGAATTCCTTCACCGTCTCGTAGCCGCACGTGGCCATCGACGTTCGCAGGGCGCCGAAGAGGTTCGACCGCCCGTCGTTCTCGTGCGCCGGGCCGACGAGGACCTCCTTCAGGGTCCCCCGGGCGGGCGTCTCCACCCGGGCGCCGCGGGGCAGCGTCGGGTGGAAGGTGGCCATCCCCCAGTGGTAGCCGCGGCCGGGAGCCTCATGGGCAGCGGCCAACGGCGCCCCGATCATCACGGCGTCCGCCCCGCACACGATCGCCTTGGCGATGTC
>WQVT01000579.1 GCA_009785715.1 Acidimicrobiaceae bacterium
GAGTCGGTGGCGTGGGCGATGGCCAAGGACCCGTCGGAGCGGCCCGGCTCCGCCGCGGCGCTCGGCCAGCGTCTGCAGCAGGTGCAGGTTCAGCGGCAGGAACCGCCGACGGACCTCGTGATCACCGCGCCGGCACGAACGGAACTCGGGCCGCCGAACGGCGGGCAGGCAGTCGGGGGAAGGACGGTCTCTCGCGAGGCGCGCCGGGAGCCGCTCCCGGCGGGCGATCCAGCCCCGATCCCCGAGCCGATCGGTGAGCCGCCGCCGCCGCTGTCCGGCCCGGGAAACACGGGCACCGTGGCTCGCCCCGCACGCGGCGGCCGTGTCGTCGAGCCCTCACCCGAACCGCCGCGAGAGCCGCCACGCCGGTGGGTGAGGTGGGTGGTCGCCGGCGCCGCCGGGGTGGCCGTGGCCGTGATCGGGGTGGTCGTGGCCGCGGCGATCGGCGGCGGGCAGGCGCCCTCCCCGCCAACGACGACGGTGGTGGTGAACCGTGCGCAGACGCCGACGGACCTCACCCTGACGGTGCTCGGACCCTCGTCGGTGCAGCTGCGGTGGCGTGACCACGCCGGCGGGAGGTACCCCTACGTCGTCCTCTATGACCCGCCCCCACCGGACGGCCATCAGGCGGACGGCGTCCCGTTGGGTGCCACGTCGTACCTGGCAACGGTTCGGCCGAACCAGCGCACGTGTTTCCGGGTGGCGTTGGTGAACGGTCCAGAGGCAGCCTGGCCCGTCTCGTCGCAGGTGTGCACCAAGCCCTGATCGCGCCGGCAAATGTTGGGCAAAGGTTGCGTGATGAGCTCGAAGGTGTCCACGTGTCGCAGGCGCCCTGCGCTCAGGCGAGCTCCCCCGCGCCCTCCCGTCCTCCAACCGGCGCAGGCCTCGCGTGCACCCGCCACAGCGGTCGGGGATCGAGCACTGCGGCAACCCGCGGGACCCATCCGACACTCGCCGCCAGGTGGTCCTCGAATGCGTCAACGGCATCCCAGGCCTCTTCAGCGGCGCCGGGCCGACCGCCCCCGGGATGGTAGAGCGCCCTGTTGAGCGCCCCGCACAGGGGGAGCAGGCAACCCGCCGTCTCCGCTGAGGTGACCCCCGCCGCCGCGTCGACGACCTCGGTCGCGGTGAGCGAACCCGTCGGGGGCAGGCCCCGTTCACGAAGCCGGTCGACGGCTTCGTCCCAGGCGCCCAGGATGCGGGCCGACGGCGGGGTGGCCCGCCGCCGCTTCGCACGACGGCGCCGTTTGGTGAGGACCACGGCAACCTCGAACGCGAGCAGCACCCCGACAAGGGCGAGGGCTACGACCGCCCACACCGGGAACCCGCCTGCAGGATGACTGGGGATCAAAACGGCGGATGCTCCAGGATGAGGAGGCGCCCCATGCCCGGCCGAGGACTGGCCGGCGGCCACCTGGCCGGCGATCGCCGCCGGCGAACTGGGCGGCTGCGGGGCGGTGAGAGGCGCCCTCCGCGGCGCCGAGTGGGCGCCGTGTCGCGCCGAGCCCCCCGGCGGCGGGGTGGGGTCGAACGGCACCCATCCGATCCCGGTGAATGCGACCTCCGGCCACGCCTGCACCTTCGCTCCGGTCACCGCCACCGGCGAGGCCGAGGGGTGAAGCTGGACACCGACCACGACGCGAGCGGGCAGTCCGAGGGCGCGGGCGAGCAGCGTGAAGGCGGTGGCGAACTGCTCGGGTGTGCCGGCGCGTCCGGCCGGGGACAGGAACCGCTGCAACTGCGCAAGGTCGTCGCCCCCGGCTCCGGAGGGGTTGTCGGCGAAGCCGCCACCTTTGAGGAAGAACTGTTGGAGGTCGGCAACCTCGCCGAAGGGGGAGGTCGCCCCGGCGGTCACCGTTTGGGCCATCCGAACCAGGGTGGCGGGGACCCCAGGGGGGAGGCCCCGATCGGCACGGGTCGCGGCGCCCGTGTCGGGCGTCGCCGCCTCGAGGGCAGCCGCCGACCACACGGGGACCTGCGCGGTCAACGCGAACCGCTGGCCCACCCGTAGCCCCTGGACATCCTGCAGGACTTCGTCAGTCGGGTCATACGCGAACTGCCCGCCATGAGCCTGGGTGGCGCCCGCCGGGGTCGGGAGCAGGCAGCCAGTGAGCCCCTCGACGGTCACCGCGAGGCGTACGCGCCGGGTCGGAACCGTGCTCCCGGGCGCGGGCAGCGATGTTCCCGCCGGCTCGAAGACCCCGCCGGGGAACCAACTCGCCCCGTCGTAGGTGTCCAGGACGGCGAAGCGCAGCGGCACGGTCAGGTCCCCCGCCCCGGACTCCCCCGCCGCCGAGGGGCCCGCTGCAGCGTCGACCCGGACCAGCGCCTCAGAGGGCAGCGCATCGAGGGACTGCAACGGATCGGCCTGGGCGCAGACCGATTGCGGAGTGCTCAGGTACTGGCGGGGATCGAAGGCCGACCGGGCACCACCGATCGCCGCGCCGGCGACGGCCGCGGGCACGACGAGTGCGACCCCGACCCCGAGCGCGGCGGCCAGCGGCAGAACCTTCCGCCGGCCCCGCCAGAGCGGCCCACTACCGGACCGCACCCAGAGCAGGAGTCCGGCCACGAGCACGAACGCCCCAGCCATCAGCAAGGGGCGATCCCCCGGTGCCTGGGCGGCGAGCATCCGCCCGCCGACCGCCGCGACCAACGCGGGGGA
>WQVT01000580.1 GCA_009785715.1 Acidimicrobiaceae bacterium
CACCGAGGCGGGGCACCGCGAAGAGGTCGCCGGCGACCACCGTGTCGGCGGGGATCAGCTCCCGGCCCCGCATGCTCCCGAGGGTGTGGAGCTTCTCGTCGGTGCGGGCCCGGGCATTGACGAGAACGATGTCGGGCTTGAGGGTGCCGGAGAGTGCCTTGGCGAGCGAGATGCGCCCGCCGGCGTGGGCGTCGGGGAAGGTCTTCAGCACCACGGCCAGCGGCTTGCCCTCCGGATCGCAGGGCACCTCGACCTGGCTCTCCCCGGCCTGCACCCGCGCCGGGGGCCGGTGGTCGGGTGAGGGGCACAGCTCGACCAGCAGCCGAGCAAGTCGGTCGATGCCGACACCGGTCATCGCCGACGCGCACAGCACCGGGAACACGGCGGCCGACGCCACCCCGCCCGCCAGGCTCTCCTCCAGCTCGGTCCGGCTGATCTCCTCCCCCTCGAGATAGCGGGTCATCAGGTCGTCATCGCCGACGACGATGCCCTCGACGAGCTGTTCGTGGACCTGGTGTTCGCTCACGGCGAGGTCGTCGGGGATCGGCCCCTCCACGCCGGCGATCGGCGGGCCCTGCTGCAGCTCGTAGAGGGTGGCCCGGTCATCGAGCAGGTCGATGACCCCCTTGAACCCGGCTTCCCGGCCGATCGGCAGCTCGACGGGGGCCACGCCCTGTCCGAAGGCCGACCGGATCTCCTCCAACACCTGGTCGAAGTCGGCCCGCTCGCGGTCGAGCTTGTTGACCACCAGGACCCTCGGCAGACCGAGTGCGGCCGCCGCTGCCCAGGCCTCCTCGGTCTGGGCCTGGACGCCGTCCACCGCACTGACCACGACCACCGCGAGGTCCACGGCGCGCAACGCCGCGTGCAGGTCGGCATCGAAGTCGGGGTAGCCCGGCGTGTCGACCACATTGACCTTGACCCCGTCCAGGAGGAACGGGGCCAGTGCCAGGCCCACAGAGAGGTGGCGTGAGGTGGACTCCGGCTCCGTGTCACAGATGGTGTTGCCGCGGTCGACGGACCCCTGGCGGGGGATCGTGCCGGTGGAGGCAAGCAGCGCCTCGGCCAGCGTGGTCTTGCCGGCGCCGTGGTGGCCGATCAGAGCGACGTTGCGGATGCCCGATGTGGTGAGCGGTGCCACTTTGACCCCCTTGTATGCCCCGGAACCTTGTGGTGATCCGGAAGCCGGTGCGATGGTCCGGAATCTGGTTCCGGGAAGCTGATGGTCCTGCAGAATCTCGGCGGCGCAGCCGGAGGCCCCCCAGGCGGCGTGCGCGGTCCTTAGAGACTACGCATCGTGGAGGCCGCTGTGCGAAGCCTCCTCTGATAGCGCTCGGTTAGCGTGAGTGCGTGGCCAGGGCACTGATAGTCATCGACGTTCAAGAGGAGTACTTCACGGGAGCACTGCGGATCTCCTATCCCGACCCCCACATCTCGCTGTCGAACATCCTGCGGGCGATGGAGGCCGCCACGAAGACCGGCGTGCCCGTCGTGCTCGTCCGCCACACCGGCCTACCGGAGGAGGGCGTGTTCGTACCGGGGACCCCCGGCTGGGACCTGCGTCCCGAGGTGGCGGTTCGCCCCCATGACCTCCTGCTCGACAAGGAGCAGGCGAGCGCCTTGCAGGACACCGACCTGGCCGGCTGGCTGGCGGAGCGGTCGATCGACACGCTGACGCTGGCCGGCTACATGACCCAGCATTGCATCGACTCGACGAGCCGCCATGCCGGCATCCTGGGCCTGAACGCGGAGATCCTCTCCGATGCCACCGGGACCCTGGCCTTCCGGACACCGATCGGCCAGGTCACCGCCGAGGAACTCCACCGGGCGACGCTGGTGGCGCAGCGGGTCGGGTTTGCCCAGATCCTGGAGACGGCCGAGTGGGTGGAGCAGGTTCGGGCGGCACCGGGGTCGCAGTCGACGGCCTGAACGGGCCACGCCTGGCAACCTGGCGGCGCCTCCGGCTCTGACCGGAACAGGAGGCCTTGTCCTGCTCGCAAAAGGCCCAGGGATAGCTCATCTCTATGCGAGATACTAAGAATTGGCTAAAGCGGCTGGACAGATTCACGATGGTCTGCGATGCTGGGAACTCCTCCGATCGGCACCCCCCGCTGGTCGTTGAGTGACCGCGAAAGCCCGGCACCCCCCCGCCGGGCTTTCGTCGCGTCCGGAGCCGGGTCGGGCTGGGGTGGTGCGGGCCGGCCTGGGGTCAGGCCGAGGTGGGGGCGGGTGGAAGCGAGGCAGAGGCGTGCCGGGGCCCACGTGGCTGGGCTCAGGGATTCGAGCCGCCGGGCCAGGTGGCTCCCGCTTGGTCCCCCCGAACCAGCCACCGGCCCGAACGTGCCCGTTAGGGTGCAAACCGTAGGTGACATCCGTCGCATCGGCAACCCGGTGACGGGCGACGTCGCGGAGAAGAGGCCAACTATTCCCCGATAGGCGACGGATCCGCAGCCTCGAGCCCAGTCGACCACGCGACGACGAACGACGTCGACGACGCATACGTCCGGGCCAGGTGGCGTCCCTCCCAGGTTCCCCCCGAACCAGCCACCGGCCCGAACGCCCCCCTGTGGAAAACAGTCTACGTGACGGTTGTCGCAGCGTCCAAGTTCAGGGCACCGTAATCCGAGACATTTGTCACAGGCCGGATGCCGTCACGGGGCG
>WQVT01000581.1 GCA_009785715.1 Acidimicrobiaceae bacterium
CTCGGAGTCGCGGGTGATCAGGCCGCCCTGGCCGTTGACGACGGCCGGCTCGACCGAGATCGACAGGCGTCGCCCCTGCCGGAGCAGCCCGGCGAGGAACGCGCCGACCCGCTCCCGCCCGAAGACCGGCTGCCGCGTGGCATTCGCCACCCCGCCGCCGTCGCCGTAGAGCGCCACGTCGGCGGCCAGGAGATCCACCAGGTCCTCGAGCGAGCCGGACTCGGTGGCGGCGAGGAAGCGGCGCGCCATCTCCTCGCTCTCGGCCCGGCTCGCCTCGAAGCGCGGCCGGCCCTCGTCGATGCGCTTGCGCGCCCGCGCCAGGATCTGGCGGCAGTTGGGCTCGCTCCGGTCCACGATCTCGGCGATCTCGTCGTAGCCGTAGTCGAAGACCTCGCGCAGCAGGAACACGGCGCGTTCTACCGGGGAGAGGCTCTCCAGGAGCACGAGGAAGGCCATGGACAGCGAGTCGGACATCTCGGCAAATCGCTCCGGATCTTGGCGGCTGTCGGTGACGAGGCGGCTGTCGGGGGCGAGGCGGCTTTCGCTAACGAGGCGGCTTTCGCCAACGGAGCGGCTGCCGGTGACGAGCGGCTCGGGCAGCCAGGTGCCGACGTAGGTCTCCCGCCGGACCCGGGCCGAGCGCAGGTGGTCGATGGCCAGGCGGGTGGTCGTCGTCGCCAGGTATGCCTTCGGGGACTCGACCACCACCCCGCCGTCCCTGGCCCGTTCCAGCCGGACGAACGCCTCCTGCACCAGATCCTCCGCCTCGCCCACGCTGCCAACCATGCGGTAGGCGATGGAAAACATGAGCGGGCGTGGGTCTTCGGCCTCTGCCGTCATTCCCGGTTCATCTGCCACGGCGGCTCCGTTCGTCCCTGCGATCCTTTGCTCTGCGACGGCGTGCTCAAGCGTGCTCAAGCGGCGGGGCGATCGGTCGGGTCCTCGAGGCCGACGCGGAAGCCCTCCCGCCAACTCGCATAAGACGGCTGCCAGCCGAGCGCCCTCTTGGCCTTGGCGTTCGACGAGCCCTTGATCCGGGTCATCATCGAGACCACCGCCTCGCCGGCGGCCATCTTGCCCGCCCACGCCGGCAGGTGCATCGGCGGCTTGGCCCCCACCGCCTCGGCCAGGTACGGCAGCCAGACCGAGACGGGCGCAGGCTCGTCGTCGACGACGTTGTAGAGGCCGGGGCCACCACGCTCGAGGGCGGCCACCGTCGCCGACGCCGCGTCGGCGAGGTGGATGAACGACCAGACGCCCTCCCCGTTCCCGACGACCGGCAGCTTGCGCCTGCGGACCGCATCCGCCAGCGGTGCGAATCCCGGGCCGTAGAACATGCCGTAGCGGAGTGCGAGCCCATCGAGATCCGTGGCCCCGGTCACGGTCCGCTCCAGGTAGGCGATCGCCGCCAGTGACTCCCGCATCGACTGCGGCGGGTCAGGGTCGAGGGGATCGTCTTCGGTCTTCGGCCCCGCACCGTCCACGGCGTTGGTCCAGCCGGTAAAGCTCTGGGCGATGACCCGCCCCACGCCGGCCTTGCGGGCCGCGGCGAGCAGGTTGTCCGTGCCGAGGGTGCGGAGCTGGTTGGTGACCGCGAACTCGGCGTCGAAGTGGCGCAGGGTACCGCCCGGATCGATGGCGGTCATCTCGTGGATGAGGACGTCGGGTCTGACCACCTGCACGGCCTCGATCAGGTGATCCCGGTCGAGGCCGTCGACCACCACGGGCTTGGCACCCCATGAGCGGATGAGCGCTGACTTGTTCCGCGACCGGGTGGTGGCCCGGACGTCGTGGCCCGCTGCCACGAGTTGCGGGACGAGGTAGTGGCCGATGGCGCCGGTGCCTCCGGCAACGAAAACTCGCATGACGCGCTCCCTTCGGTACATCTGAACATCTGTGGCACATCGGTGGCCCATCTGTGGCACATCGGTGGCCGGGAGCCGGACCGGGCCCCCGTACACCCCTCTGTGACGAAACAGGGCGTTGCCGTGTGACAGCTCTGACGAAGATTTCGCCTCGTCGAAGATTTGGGCCCGGCCGGCGCATGGCTGGATGAGGGGGTGGGTAGGAGCGCGCGCAAATCGCAGAATTTGCAGAATCACCGATCGCCATGGAGGTGGGCAACGTGTTGGTGCGACGCGATCGCGGGTCTCTCTGGCCCGAGCCGTTCGACCGGGCGCTCGACTGGACCACCAGTCCCTTCGAGACCTTCCGGCAGTTCCTCGACACAGACGTGAAGGTGGAGGAGTTCATCGAGGAGGGCCAGCTGGTCGTCCGGGTGGAGCTTCCGGGCGTCGACCCGGAGCGCGACGTCGACATCTCGATCGTCGACGGGAACCTCCAGATCCGCGCCGAGCGGCGACAGGAGGAGAAGGTCGAGCACCGCAACTACCGGCGGAGCGAGATCCGGTACGGCTCGTTCTCACGGGTGTTGCCGCTGCCCGTCAAGACCAAGGAGGACGACATCAAGGCGAGCTACCACGACGGCATCCTCGAGGTCCGGGCGCCGATCGACAACAGCACCGCCAAGCCTTCGAAGATCCCGATCAGCCGGGACTGAGCTCAGAGAAGACTGAGTCTCAGAGAAGACTGAGTTCAGAGAAAGCGGTCGAGCGGCGTCGTCTGTCGCTGCGCGGCCTCCGCGCACC
>WQVT01000582.1 GCA_009785715.1 Acidimicrobiaceae bacterium
CTCCGCCGTGGCGGCCGGGTGCTCGACCTCGGGTGTGGCCCGGCCGGATCGATCGAGCTGTTCGCCGGACGGGTCGGCAGGGCGGGCTCGGTGACGGCGGTCGACATCGATCCCGTGCACGTCGAGTCGGCACGCCGGCTGGTTCGGGACCGGGGTCTCGACAATGTCGAGGTGCTCCAGGCAGACGGCCGTGCCACCGGGCTGCCACCGGCATCGTTTGACCTTGTCCACGCCCGGATGCTGCTCGTCAACGTCCCTTCACCGGAGCGGGTCGTCGCCGAGATGGTCCGTCTCGTCAAGCCGGGCGGGTGGGTGATCGTCCAGGAACCGGATTGCGAGGCCCACATCTGCTACCCCCCACATGCCGGATGGGACCAGCTCACGGGGATCCTGCACGCCGGGTATCACAACGACGGCGCGGACCTGCTCATCGGACGAAGGCTCTCCACCCTGTTGCGTGAGGCCGGGTTGACCGACATCGGGGCGGACGCCCGCGCGGATGTGTACCCGGCCGGCCATCCCCGGCGCACCGTCCTCGCCGACCTCGTCCGGAGCATGCGTGGAAAGGTCGTCGAGCGCGGCATCGCCTCGGAAGAGGAACTGGCGGACGTCGACCGCCGGGTCCGCGAACATCTGGCGAACCCCGAGACCGTGACGATGTCGTCCCTCTATTTCCTGGTCTGGGGGCGCAAGCCCACCAAAAGGGCGCCCTACTCAGGCGGCCAGTGCGCGGGCGTCCAGTCCCCCTCCGGGTCCGTTGTCTGACCGACCTCGATCAGATGACCGTCGGGATCACGGATGTAGCAACGGATCTCGTACTCGTGCACTTTCGGCGGTGTCAGGAACTGGGCGCCCCGGGCGCTCCACTCCGCGTACACCGCCGCGATGTCTCTGACCCGAATATTGAGGAAGGCGCTGACCCGGTCCGGATCGCTCGGCGCCTCGAGGGTGACGGAGGGCTTGTCGTCGGTGGGGCCTCCCCCGACATTGATGATGATCCAGCTATTGGATAGGGCGACATAGGTCAGCCCTCCGGGGCCGGAGAACGCCAGCCTGCCGCCGAGTACTTCCGTGTAGAAGCGCTTGGAGCGTTCGACATCGTTCGAGACGATGAAGTGGGCCAACACGATTCCCTCAGGGGGCTCCGCCATCTCTTACCTCCGCCATCTCCAACTTCCGCAGTCGCTCATCGGTGCCGAGGCCTCGAACGTATCAGAGACCCGAAGTCCGACTCCCCTCTTGAGCTAGCTTTGTGGCCCGCAAGTTATGCCGGTGGGGGGATGTCAGATGACACAAAGCACCATGCCGGATTACCCGTTGACCGTCGCAGAGATCGTTCGGCACGGCGTGACGGTTCACGGTCGGCGGAGAGTGCTGACGCTCCAGCCGGGGGGAGCGACCCGCGTGGCCAGCTACGAGGAGGTCGTGGAGCGGGCCGCCCAGCTCGCCCAGGCTTTGCGGTGGATCGGGGTCGGACCCGGCGAACGGGTGGCGACGTTTCTGTGGAACAACCAGGAGCACGTCGAGGCCTATGTGGCCGTTCCCCTTCTCGGGGCCGTGCTGCACACCTTGAATCTTCGCCTCAGTGCGGAGGAACTCGCCTACATCGTCAACCACGCCGAGGACCGCGTCGTGATCGTGGACGGGTCGCTCGTCGGATCGTTCGCAAAGGTGCTCCCGAAGGTCGACCAAGTTCCGACCATCGTTGTCACGGGCGACGGCGACGTGTCCGCTCTGGCCGGTTCGGGTGCGGCGGTCCGGCGGTACGAGGAGTTCGTCGCCGGGCAGCCGACCTCCTTCGAGTGGCCGGAGGTCGATGAGACCTCCGCAGCGGCCCTCTGCTACACCTCCGGCACGACGGGGAGCCCCAAGGGCGTGGCGTACAGCCATCGATCGATCTACCTGCACTCGCTCGGGCTCCTCGGCAAGGACAGCCTGCAGTTCGGCGCCGATGACCTGGTGCTGCCGATCGTGCCGCAATTTCACGCCAACGCCTGGGGGTCCATCTACGCGGCGTTGTTGGCCGGATCGGAGCTTTTGTTGCCCGACCGCTTTCTGCAGGCGGAGCCGCTCGTCGGGCTCATCGAGACGTTCCGTCCGACGATCGCGCTGGCGGTCCCCACGGTCTGGACCGACGTCGCGAGCTACCTCGAGTCGCACCCCGGCCACGACATCTCGTCGCTGGAATTCGTCGCCGTCGGCGGCTCGGCGGTCTCGCGGCAGCTCATCGAAGCGTTCGAGAAGCACGGGGTGCCGATCTTTCAGGCGTGGGGAATGACGGAAACATCGCCGCTGGGTGCGGTGGCGAGGCCCCCCAAGGGCCTGGAGGGTGAGGAGCGTTGGCGGCTACGGGTCACGCAGGGCCGGCCCGTCGCGGGCATCGCGGCGCGCATCGTCGACGACGACGGGCGTCCGCTCCCGAACGACGGCATTGCCGTCGGGGAGCTGGAGGTCCGCGGCCCGTGGGTCACGGCTGCCTATTTTCGCGACGAGACCGGTGAGCGGTTCCACGACGGTTGGCTGCGCACCGGCGACATCGCCAGGATCGACCGCGAGCACTTCATCAGCCTGACCGACCGATCCAAGGACATCATCAAGTCGGGTGGGGAGTGGATCTCGTCGGTCGAGCTGGAGGTCCTGATCTCCAG
>WQVT01000583.1 GCA_009785715.1 Acidimicrobiaceae bacterium
GAGGTGGGCAGCAGGAAGGCGGTGATCCGGGCGTAGGGGTGCCCGTTCGGGGTCCGGCGGATGCCGGCGTAGCGGAAGCCGTACCAGGTGTCCTGGATCTCGATCTTGGCCTTCGGGTCGTGGCGCCAGAACCTGAGCCCCATGGCGTTGGACGGGTATCCGGGCTTGTCGGTGCCGTCGTCGGGCAGGTCGGCGACGTGGTGGAACATGTGAAGGTTCGAGATGTGGGTGGTGTCGGCCTCGCCGTCCAGGCTCTGCACCCAGTTGCAGTCCACTCGCTCCTTGCTCGCCGAGACGTGCTCGGGGGCGAGGGTCTCGGTGCCGCAGTCGCGGAAGGGGATGATCGTCTCGGGGTCGCCGAGGTACGCCCAGACGATGCCGCCCGACTCGTGGACCGGATACGACCTGGCCTTGATCCGGTCGGCAAAGCTGCGCAGCTCGCTCGGCTGGTCCACGCACTGACCGGTGGCGTCGAACTTCCAGCCGTGGTACACGCAGCGCAGCCCGCACTCCTCGTTCCGGGCGAAGTACATCGACGCACCGCGGTGCGGGCACAATTCCTGGATCAACCCGACCTCGCCGTTCGAGTCGCGGAAGGCAACCAGCTTCTCTCCGAGCAATCCGACCCGCACGGGGCGTCCGTCCGGCTCGGCGATCTCCGAAGTCAGGCACGCCGGCATCCAGTATCTGCGGAGCAGCTCGCCCATGGGCGTTCCCGGCCCAACCCGGGTCAGAATCTCATTGTCTTCCGCGGACAGCATCCTCGCGATTCCCCCTGATTCTTTGGGTGTTTGCAGTGAACAATCCCGATTTTACTGCGCCGAAAAGTGACCCGTGCCGCGCCCGAACTCGAAGGAGTGCGTATTGCGAACATTCAGGCGGGAATGGCGGTAAAGGCGTCGAGGGTGGCGGAGAACGGCGAGACCAGAAGCCCAGCCCGGTTTGCTGCCTCGGTGCGGTTCGTGACCCCGATCTTTCGGTAGAGGTGTTGGAGGTGCTTGCTTACCGTGTGGGCACTGATGCCGAGGCGCCGGCCGATTTGCTGGCTCGATAACCCGGTCGCGGTCAGCTGAAGGATCTCACGCTCCCGGGGCGAGAGATCCTCGGACGAAGGGCTCACCGCGGCGCTGACCCCAACCGCCTGTCGCTGTGCGGCCATGGCGAGGGATGTACGCAGCGCGTTGAAGTTCTCACAGTCGGTGTTCGTAAAGTCGTGGCGGTCACGATGCAGGGCCACGCAGATCGAGTGATGGGCGACCGTTGGCAGAGAGAAGGCCACCTGGTGCTGGACCGAGAGTTCCTTGAAGAGCTCGCGGTACATCGGGGAGGACCGGTACTGACGGAGAGACCAGAAGTCCGATATGCGCAATGCGAGACCCGGTCCTTTGCGGGTGTGCGTGGCGAGCGGCCAGGGATAGGTGGCGTTCAGGACCTCGAAGGTGCCCTGTTGACGGCGGTCCAGGAAATCCGCCGGCCATACCCAGAACGTCGCCCCCCAGTCGTCGATGCGTGTGAGGACCGCGCTGTCCGCTCCGACCGAGGACACGGCGGCCGCGAGCACGGCGTGGGCGGCTTGTCCGGGCTCACCGGCCCGGGACAGTTCGTCCAATGCGCCGAGAACTCCCCGAAGGTCTATGTTACTCATTGCGTTCTCCCGGATACTTCTAGTGGCTGCCACACTCGAAAGTCGTCCTGGGTTCGGACCAAGTATCGGTGTAGATACTCACAATTGAGTATTGATACACTCGATCTTGGCGCCGTAGAAGATTCTTTATGACCACGACGCCTGCCACGGCACTGCTCGACGATGAAATGCTGGCCCGATTCGACCAGCGCGCCCCGGGCTACGACCGGGAGAACCGGTTCTTCAGCGAGGACTGGGAAGAGCTCAAGCGCTCGGGCTATCTGCTTTGCACCGTGCCGGAGAGCCTCGGCGGCTCGGGTCTCCCCCTCGACGCGTACGTGGACGAGGTTCGCCGGCTGGCCTACGCGGCGCCCGCCACGGCCCTCGCCACCAACATGCACTGCTACTGGACCGGCGTCGCGGCCGAGCTTCTCAGAGGGGGCGACCCGTCGTGTGCGTGGATCCTCGAACAAGCGGCCGAGGGCGAGGTCTTCGCCGCGCTGCACGGTGAGGCCGGAAACGACCTTCCCCTCGCCTTGGCGGTCGCCACGGCGAGCCGGGTAGAGGGCGGCTGGGAGGTCAGCGGCCACAAGATCTTCGGCAGCCTCAGCCCGGTGTGGACCTACGGCGGGTTCCACGCCGCCGACAACTCGGACCCCGACCATCGCCAGCTCGTCCATGGCTTCGTTCACCGCCAGAGCCCGGGCGTGCAGATCATCGAGACTTGGGACACGCTCGGGATGCGGGCCACGCAGAGCCAGGACACGGTGCTGGAGCGGGCCTTCGTCCCCCACGAACACGTCGCGCTGGTTTGCCCGACCGGATTCGCGGGTGTCGGTCCGTTCCAGGTTGCCGTCTTCGCGTGGGCACTGCTCGGCTTCTCCGCCGTCTACCTCGGGGCCGCCAAACGGGCCATTGACCTCACGCTCGAGCAGATCCCCAAGCGCACCAGCATCGCGCTCACCGCCTCGATGGCCCACCACCCCGAGGTGCAGCACCAGGTCGCCGAGATGCGTATCGGC
>WQVT01000584.1 GCA_009785715.1 Acidimicrobiaceae bacterium
CCATCCCAGGTCATCACCAGCGAGACCTTGACAGCGCTCTACGGCACCCCGATCCTCGTCACCCACGTCCCGTTACCCGGGCCTGACCATCGCGAAGTGTCAGTCTGCGTTCCGGCACCCGAAGTGAGCGGTTCCCCCGGTCGACACCATGAAGGAAAGTAGACCGCTCTACAACGGGACGAAAATGAGCCGATTCGACGGACGGCTGGACGGAAAAAGCGCAGGTCAGCGGCCTGGAGGGCATCCCCTGGAGGCCTTGTAAGACCTTGCCAAGGTTGGGGTCGCGGGTTCGAATCCCGTCGTCCGCTCTAGGAAAACCCCAGGTCAGGTGGGCTATCCAGCTCCGTTGGAGCTGCCCACGGAGAGTGGGGTGCTCTACTACAGGCGGAATTCAGGCCTCAGACCTGCCGGCAATGCAGGTCCAGTCGCCCATGTCGTGTCGGCTCACCCGCCGCACTTTGCCGATCTGCCGCAGTTCCCCCCATGGCTTTCGGACAGCCTGACCGTTGCCAGAGTGCTTGTGCGGCTTGCATAGCCCGCAACCCTTCGCCTGCGAGTGAGGGGAGGTACTCATGGCTCCTCATTTCGATCGAGGAGGTCGAGACGGCGGCCGGGCTCGGTCGGGTGGCATTCGTCCAGGTCCCAGATGACCTCGCTGTCGTGCTCGACGAAACGGGCGCCGCCGGGCCCGGAAATGAAATGGCCCGACCACCGGGCCCCGCCAGGCAGGTAGATGCCTATCCACCAACAGTCATCGTCCATCTGCTCGATGCGCACCATGCTCGGGTTGTCGACGACGATCTCGTCGATGCACCCGTCATCGGATTCTGTTGGTCGCCGATTCCTCAGGATCCTGGTCATGCGGCGCAATTCTGTCCGAACCTTGTTGAACCTGACGGCATTTTCTCAGCTACCGGGGTCGGCTGGTGAATGGCTGTTGCCGTCCACTTGGTTGTCCTCATCGATGGCAACCACGAACGAGGGCCCAACTGGCGCCGGTGATCACGACACGGACGCCAGCGTCGTCGTTGGCGCCGACTTATTTAGATTATCATCGTTTCCCTAGAACAGTGGAAACGGGTAGTCTGAGGTGGTGATGCCCGTGGTCGAGGTTGTGTGGCGACACCTGCTGGCGGGTGCCAGGGAGGGCCGGCGGCGATGGCCGTCGGTGACCGCTCTCGCGGGCGAGCTCGAGCTTGCCGTGTCGACGACGCACCGATCCCTCGCCCATCCGGTGGAGATCGGGGCGGTGGAGGTCGGCCCGATCGACGGGCTGCAGGTCCTCGACCCCGCGCGGCTGCTCATGCTGCTTGCGGCCCATCGGCGTGTGCAACGGGATGTTGTCCGGCGGCTGTGGGTAGCGGTGCCGGCCGTAGAGGTCGAGGCGGCCGCCACCAGCCGGAAGGCGGTGCTGGGCGGGTTTGGGGCGGTGATCGCCCACCTCGGGGCCAACCGCATCGCGGATTACACCCGCGTCCTGTTCTACGGCGACCCGAAGTTGTGCAGCCTGCCCGTGGCGACGGCAGGAGAGGGGACCGAAGTCTGGGTGGCTGAGCCCGATGCCTGGTTGGGCCGCTACGGGCGAGTGACCCCGGTCGCCCAAGCGTACGCTGACCTATTCTCGATGCCCGGCTGGCAGGCGGCCCGGTTTATCGAACAGCTCGATCCCCAGGTGGTGGCCGCCAGTGACGAACCCGTTCTACTCGTCTGAGCAGACCGAGCAATCGAAGGCGGTCCTCGACGAAGTCCTGGCCATGCTGCCCGACGCGATCCTGATCGGCGGGTGGGGTACCTGGGCCAGAGTCGGCGGCCCAATGAGCCATGACATCGACCTGATCGTCACACGCGCCGAGCTCGCCCGGCTCCGCCACGTCGTGGACGAGTTCTCCGAGTCGCATCACCTGGCGGGCACCAAATGGCGGGGCACCTGGCGGGGCATTCACCTCGACCTGTACGCGCCTTACCAGTCGAGACTGGGGGCCAACCTGCAACTGCGAGTCGAGGCGTTGGTTCCGTATTCAGAGGTCGTCGAGGGCCGACGACTGCTGCAGGTTCCGGCCCAGGTCGCCACGAAGGTCGCTGCGCTGCTCGACCGTCCGGACAGCCTTCCCGGCCGCAAGGACCGTCAAGAGCTCCACACCCTCCTGGCGCTGCCGGACGCATCTCGAGCTCCCGCCGTCATCAACGCCGCCTCAGCGCGGACGCCCGGCCAGCTCGCTTCCCTGGTCGATCGGACCTTTGAGTTCTTGGCTGGGCAGCCAACCCTCAACCGGGGGGACCGGGCCCGCCTTCGCCAGCTCGGGCAGCAGTGGAAACGTTCCATTGGGCCGAATCCATCCGACGACATTCCGCTCGGGCGTTCACCCGGCCGCGGCATCGACCTGTGAGGCCCTCGACGCTGGGGGGCACCGCAAGTAGACCGCTCTACAAAGGCTGTCGTCCGCTCCAGAGAAACCCCAGGTCATCCCCACTTCTTTGGTGGTCCGCTGGCGTCGGAATTGTATGAACTCTACGAACGCGACGAATCAGGGCGACCGCCGACGCAGTTTCGGTTCGGTGGCGGAACGGGTCTGGGCTCGAAACACCTCGGACGAGCTGTCGGGAGGACGAGGCGCTCTCGCTGGCACGCTCGGAACTTGAGGCG
>WQVT01000585.1 GCA_009785715.1 Acidimicrobiaceae bacterium
TCATTCCCGGCATGGTCCCGTCGTCGTCGAGCTGGCCTTCAGGGTGCCGGTTCCATCCGCGCTGCGCTCACGCCAGCTCCGTGTGCACCGTCGACCCGCCGCAGCTGTTGTCCATCGGGCGCAACCGACTGTCGCGCTGCATCAAGAGCGAAATGCTTGACGAGAATGTGCATCTCGCGCCGGTCGAGGAGGCCGCCCGATGAGCGTCTCCGAGACCTCCCCTCAGGCGCCGGATGCGGCCTCCGATGCGTTTCTCCGGGTCGAGGACCTCCGAGTCGAGTTTCCCGGTAGGCGGCGACTGTTTCGGCCCACTCCGCCGCCGGTCCGAGCTGTCAACGGGGTCTCCTTCGAGATCAAGAGAGCCTCGACGTTCGGCCTGGTGGGTGAGTCCGGATCGGGCAAGTCAACGATCGCGCGCGCCCTTCTCCAGCTCGAGCGTCCGAGCGGAGGCCGGGTGATCCTCGATGGCGAGGACGTCACCAGGGTCCCGCCGGGTCGCACGCTCGGCTTCCGCAAGAAGGTGCAGGCCGTCCTCCAGGATCCGCTTTCTTCGCTCAACCCCAGCCACGACGTGTCGGTCATCGTCGGGGATGGAATCACTCTGCACCAGGGCGTCTCGAAAGGCAAGGAGCGGGACCGTCGCGTCATCGAGCTGCTGAGCCTGGCCGGCTTGGGGGCCGAGTACCTGCACCGCTACCCGTATCAGATGTCCGGCGGTCAGCGGCAACGGGTGTCGATCGCCCGGGCCCTCGCGGTGAAGCCGAACCTGATCATCGCTGATGAACCAACGAGCGCGCTCGACGTCTCCGTGCAGAGCCAGGTGATAAACCTGCTGGTCGACATCCAGAAGACGGAGCAACTGGCCCTGCTCTTCATCGCGCACGACCTCGACGTCGTGCGACATGTGAGCCACGACGTCGGGGTCATGTACCTCGGATACCTGGTCGAGTCCGGTGCGGCAGAGGAGCTGTACCGGGAGCCGTGCCACCCCTACACCGAGATGCTGGTCGCATCGAGCCCGGTCCCCGATCCGTCTGCGCAGGCAAAGCGACGCGAATACCGCAGGAGGGCCTCGATCGACGCGGAGCCGCCCAGCCCTGCCAACCTTCCCGTCGGTTGCCCGTTCGCGAACCGGTGCCCGCTTGCCTTCGAACCGTGCTTTGCAGAGATGCCGAAACCTACCCAGACACACCACGGCGGTTGGGTTCGCTGCCATCTTCACACCGACGGCCCCGCGCTCGGGGGCGCGTCGGTTGCACCACTGATCGCGAGTTCGAGTCATTCGAGTCACGAGGGCCGTCTCGTGGACACGTCGAGACACTGATACCCGGAGGACATGATGCACGTTGGTGTTCAGATCGGCGAGGGCAGCCCTTTGTCGTGGGACCGGTGGCGCCACATCGTCGCCATGACCGAGCGCCTCGGGTTCCGGTCACTGTTCCGTTCGGATCACTACTACAACGGCTACCAGAAGGACTCGATCGACATCTTCTTGTCCTTCGTGCTGGCCGGGGCGGAATCGAGCCGGATCCGCTTTGGCTCACTGGTCTCTCCCGTGACATTCCGCGAGCCGGTCAACATCGGCAGAATGGCACAACAACTCGACGCGCTGTCCGGCGGGCGCTTCGTGCTCGGACTCGGCGCCGGTTGGTATGGCGAGGAGCACCAGCGGTTCGGTCTCGCCTTCCCCCCGGTCGGCGAGCGCATGGATCGGCTCGAGGAAGCGATCCTGCTCATGAGGGAGCTGTGGCACTCCTCGGACGGACACTACTCCGGCACGTACTACTCCCTTGCCGGTACGAACTCGCAGCCCCATCCACCCGCTGGCCGGCCGCCCGTTCTCCTCGGCGGTGCGGGGGCCCGTCGAACCCTGAAGCTGGTCGCGCAGTACGCCGACGAATGGAATGCGCCGGCCCGCAGGATCGAGGCCTACAAGGAAGCGGTGGTCAACTTGGAGCGCCACTGCGACGCCGTCGACCGGGACCCATCGACCATCCGCCGATCGGTGCTGATGTTCACCGACCTTGCGCCCGACGCAAGCATGAGTGCGACGGCGCTGCAGCGCTTCATCGACATGACCAACCCCGGCAAGACCATCGAGGAGCTCGAGCGGGCTGGTCGCGGGCCCTGGAGGGGGTCGGTGGAAGAGCTTGTCGACTTCCTGGGCCAACTATCCGAGCTCGGGGTGGAGGAGGTCATGTTCGACCACCTGTGCCACGAGGTCGACACCATCCCTGAGTGGATTGCCGCCGACCTCGCCCCCCGGCTCTCCCGACTCTGAACGGTTCGTGACGGCCGCCCTACCGTCGGCGCACAGACTCGAAGCTCCCCCGAACCACCGACGCGATGGTCCCTCGAATCAGTGGATTCCGAGGAGCCATCGCGTCGGCTCGTTTGATTCTTGGCCGACTACTTCGTCGCGTTTTTCTTAAGCAGGCCCTCGAAGAGTGTGTTCGTAAAGCGCTCGGCGAGGTCGCTGAGGTCGACCGGATGGGGGCGCATCTTGGCGTGGAGCGGCAGGGCAAGCATCAGTTCCGCCACGAGGTCGACATCGCAGTCCCGACGGATTCGACCCGAAGCAATCCCGCGGGCGAGAACTGCTGAGATGCGTTCACGGAACGGGGTAACGAATCGTTCGTTCCA
>WQVT01000586.1 GCA_009785715.1 Acidimicrobiaceae bacterium
CGTAGAACGCGGGAGGCTCGGCGTACCACGGGGCGGCGGGCGCGCCGGCGTTTCTCGGTGTGCCGGCGGGTGCGGGGGTGCCGGCGCTTGTCGGGCTGCCGGCAGGTGCGGGGGTGCCGGCCCTTGTCGGGCTGGCGGCGGGTGCGGGTGGGCCGAGGGCGGCGGGTGATGGGCCTGGGGGTGGGGCGCCGAGGCCGGGCGGCGGGGGGAACTCCCGGTCTGGCCCCGCAGCGGGGGTCGGCGGTTGGCCCCAACTCGGTGGTGGCGCCGCGCCGAGCCGGCCGGCGGCCGCCTCGAAGGGATCGTGCTCGCCTGGCTCTCGTTCGCCGCTCGGGTGCTCCCCGCTCGCGGGCACGTCGCTCACTGTCTGCTTCTCCCCACCTCTGCCCTCCCGAAGTGCGCGGAGACGATAGCGGTGGCCGGCGGGCGGGCGAAGGAGAGGCCTCCCCATTGGCACGAAGGTGCAGGCCACTCGCGTCGGGAGTGCCAAGGGGGCGGGGACGAAGGGGGCGGAGGGGGCCGTGAGGTGCGTCGGTTCGGGTTCGGGTTCGGGTTCAGGTTCAGGCGGGGGCCATGTGCGCCCAGGCAATGTGCGCGATTCGCGTCCATGTGAGCCAGAAGGGGTCAGATAGCATCACTATCCGCTCACATTGGTACAGGATCACTCACATGGTTCAGGATCGCTCACAAGCGGTGCCGTCCCTGACCGCTATCAGGAAGGTCACGGGTCCCGGCGCGTCGTCAACTGCGCTTCGCGGTCCCGGCGGGCCGCCTCGAGGATCTCGCGAGCGGAGCCCGTGGCCCGCTCTGTCCGCCCAGCCGCCCGCTCGAGAACCTCCGCCACGGTGGGCGGCGACGTTTCAGCCAGCGGCGCCTTGGCCGAGCAGCCCGTCCAGGGATCGGGGAGGGCGTCCGGTGAGCCGCTCGACGGTGTCGGTGACCTCCGAGGCGTAGCCGTCGACGCCCGAGCGGCGGTAGTCCTGGTAGAGGCCGACAAGGGCGTCCGCGAACCAGGCATTGAGCCCGGCGCCGACGAGCGCGCCGCGCACCGCGTCGTCGGGGGCGTCGACGTAGGTGACCGGGCGGCCCATGCTCTTCCCCAACCGGTCCGCCACGTCGCCATAGGACAGGGCCTGGGGCCCGGTGACGTCGTAGTGGGCGCCGGCGTGGCCGGGCTCGGTCAGTGCGACGGCGGCCACGGCGGCCACGTCCCGGGTGTCGACCATGCTGAGGCGCGCCGGGCCGGCGTTCATGTAGAAGGTCCCCGTCGGGTCGATGGAGGGGATGGTCGACTCGGGGATGTTCTGCAGGAACAGGTTGGGCCGCACGATCGTGTAGTCGAGCCCCGAGTTCTCGAGGTAGCGGTCGCTGGCGGTGTGGGCGGCGATGAACTCGGCGGGGGTCGCCCGGTCGGCGCCGAGGATCGAGCTGCGAACGAGCAGCGACACGTCGCTCCGACGTGCGGCGTCGACGGCGTTGCGGTGCCAGGCGACGGCGTCGGCGTGGGGGCTCGACAGGAGGAAGACCTTCTCGACGCCGGCCATCGCGCTCGCCAAGGAGTCCTGGTCGGCCAGGTCGCCCCTGACGGTCTCCACCCCGGGCCGCCCCGACCGTTCGGACGCCTCGCCGCCGCGCTCCAGCACCCGCACCCGTTCGCCGGCTTCGACGAGCCGATCGACCAGCGCCGCACCGATCTTGCTGCGGCCCCCGATGACCAGGATCATGTCTGCCCCTCCCCGTCGTCCAGCCACAACGGTGAACCCGCGAGGTGAGCCGGTCAAGCGAGTTTCGTGGTCAGCTCAGTGCGTCTGGGGAAGCGTGAGCGGCAATTCGAAGTGGGCAAAGAGGGCGGGGTCGCCGAACAGCGAGATGCGGGTGATGCGCGCCGCGGTGGTGGCCAGGACCACGATCGCGAAGGCACGGTGCACCGAATCGCCCCCATCGCGATAGGCGGCGGCAGCAAGTTGCCCGTTGGCCCGGAGGGGGAGCCCACGCCATTCTCCGGGGCGTCCGATCGCCTGCGCACCGATGAACGGCAGGCACGTCTCTTTGCCCGAGAACCACGTGGTCGTGCCGGTCATCTCGAGCACGGCGTCGTCGGCGAGTAGGTGCTCCATCGCCGCCAGGTCGGAGCGCTCGAAGGCACCGCCTGCCCGTCGGCAGCGAGGGCGTCGCCTACGTCACCATCTCGGGCACCGTCACGTTCACCGACGACCCCGGCGGGGCCTTCCACGAGACCGTGTACGGGCGCTACCTGGGCGGCGGCACGCCCCCCGCCGAGCCGGGCGCCGAGCGGGTGACCGTGCGGATCCGGCCCGAACGGGTCTGCGTCCCGCCCGACTACCGCCCGGATCTCTACTGCGCCTTCTGTGACAGGTACTACACGGCCGCCGAGTTGGTCGACGGCTTCTGCCCCGTCCACGGAGCTCCCACCGAGGCAGAGGCGAGCTGATCGTCCGGCGCCGTCCCCTCGGCCGGCTTGCGCAGGCGGATCTTCTTCCGGGCGAGGTCGATCAACGCCGTCGTCGCCGGACTGGTCGGTCCTTCGGCCCGCCAGGCCAGCGCCAGCTGGGCCCGAAGCTGGGGGTGCGTGATGGCGAGGGTATGGAGCGGGGGCGATCCCGGCCAGATGGCGCCCCC
>WQVT01000587.1 GCA_009785715.1 Acidimicrobiaceae bacterium
ATCGAGGCGGTTCCTCCCCGCAGCACGTCCTGATCGCCGGCGGCCATGCCGAGGCCTGGAAGACTGGTGCCCGTGGACCCGAGCGACCCCGACCTGTCGACCGCCAAGAGCATCGTCGCCGGCGGCACCCGCGTCGCGGTCATGACTGGCGCCGGCATCTCGACCGACTCCGGGATCCCGGACTTCAGGGGGCCACAGGGCGTCTGGACCAAGAACCCCCAGGCAGAGCGGATCTCCCGACTGCGGGACTATCTCGACGACCCGGAGGTGCGCCGGCAGTCGTGGCGCAACAGGCTCGTGCACCCGGTGTGGGGCGCGGTGCCCAACGCGGGCCACCGCGCCCTGGTCAGTCTGCACCGCCAGGGCCGGCTCCTCGCGATCCTGACCCAGAACATCGATGAGCTGCACCAGCGGTCCGGCATCCCCGCCGACCGGGTCGTCGAGCTCCACGGGAGCATGTGGCACGTCGTCTGCTGGTCCTGCCGCCGGCGCTCGCCGATGGCGGCGGCCCTCGATCGGGTGAGGACCGGGGACCCCGACCCGGCCTGCCTCGTCTGCGGCGGCGCGCTCAAGTCCGACACGATCAGCTTCGGCCAGGCGCTCGACCCGCTTGTCCTCGAGCACGCCGAGGAGGTGGCCGGCGGCTGCGACGTGATGCTGGCGGTCGGGTCCACCCTGAGCGTCCACCCGGCGGCCGGCTACGTCCCGATTGCCAAACGGGCCGGGGCGGCGGTCGTCATCGTCAACGGGGAGCCGACCGCCTACGACCACCTGGCCGACTCCGTGGTCCGGGGCTCGATCAGCGACATCCTCCCCCAGCTGGCCGAGGCCAAGGTCGGCAGTCTGACATAAAAAGTCATAGAAGTTGTTGAAAGGTCGCCGGGTGTGTGTCATGTTCTCGTGCACTCTCACATCCCGGCTGTCTGCCGGTCCGCAAGACGCAGGAGGACCCGTGCACCGCCTTCTCACCTTCGACTCCGACACCCTCACCATCCGGCCCTGGTCAGACGAGGTGATCGACCGTCACGGCTTCGATCCCCGTTCGCCCTACGTCGAGCGCTTCTGGTTGGGCGTCCTGGGACCGTCCACGACCTGGCTGCTGCGTCGTTTCGCAGCCGCGTTCGACTGCGATCCAGAGGGATTCGAGCTTCCCTTGTCGGAGACGGCGCGAGCACTCGGCCTCGGCGACCGGGGCGGCCGCCACTCCCCCTTCCTGCGCTCGCTGAACCGCAGTGTCCAGTTCGAGATGGCACAGGTCCTCGGCCCCACCGAGCTCGCCGTGCGCCGCTACCTACCGCCGCTCAGCCGCCGCCACCTTGTCCGACTCGGCCCGGCGCTCCAGGAGGAGCACCAGCACTTCGTCGAGAGGATGCCCGCCGAGCCCGACCGGACGAGCCAGCAGCGGCGCGGTCGCCAGCTCGCGCTGAGCCTCCTCGAGCTGGGTGAGGACCGGGAGGAGGCCGAGCGCCAACTGCTCCGGTGGCGATACGACCCCGGGCTGGCGAGCGACGCGGTGGCCTGGGCCTGGGGCCGGCACCGCGCCGCCCTCCAGGCCGCCGAGACCGCCTGAGAAACCGCAAAACCCGCACCTAGCAAGACGCGTTCCGCGTTCTAACCTCCAGGTGTGGCAGGAACCCCCCCGTCGCTGCCCCCGGGCCGGACGGTCACCCTGGAAGGCCGGGGCGACACGTGGGTCTGGGAAGCTCCCGGACCCCCGGGCGCTCCGACCCTCGTCCTCCTCCACGGCTGGATGTCGACGGCCGCGCTCAACTGGTGCGGCGTCTTCGACGCACTCGGCAGCTCGTTCCACGTCCTCGCGCCAGACCATCGGGGCCACGGGCGGGGGCTCAGGAGTTCGGGCGCGTTCAGCCTGGAGCGATGCGCGGACGACGTCGCCGCCCTCGTAGAGGCGTTGGGCCTCTCCTCGGTGACCGCGGTCGGGTACTCGATGGGCGGGCCGATCGCCGGCCTGCTGTGGCGCCGGCATCCCGAGGTCGTCGACGGGCTGGTGCTGTGCGCCACGGCGGCCCGCTTCGCCGGTCGTCCGGAGCTCTCCCCGGTGGTGCAGGTGGTCGGCCGCGGGATGGCCTGGGCGGTGGGCTGGGTCCCGCCCCGGGTGGTCCGCGACGGCTATGCCTTCGTGTCCCGCTTCCGCGGCCAGCACGAGGACACGCCCGACCCCTGGGTGGTGGCCGAGAGCCAGGGCGGGAGCCCGGCGGCCTTCATCCAGGCCGCGACCGCCCTCAACGGTCTCGACGCCCGGAACTGGATCCCGGAGATAGACGTCCCCACGGCGGTCGTGATCACGACCGAGGACCGGTTGGTCTCCCCCGGCCGCCAACGCTGGCTGGCGACCGCCATTCCTGGCGCCACGGCGTACGAGGTGCACGGCGACCACCGGGCCTGTGTCGACAAGGCCCCCGAGTTCTCCGCCGCCCTGCTCGGCGCCTGCCTCGAGGTCACCGCCCGCAGCGCCGCGAACCTGCCTGGCTTTTCCGAAGCCAGCCTGACCGGGGCGCCACCCACGCCCGAACCCGCGTAATCCCCCTTTCCCCGGCCGACGCAGCTACCCCAGCGCCCGCTCCACGGCCCGGGCGGCCTCCATCACCGCCGCCGCGTAGCGCCGGCCCGGCTGGCGG
>WQVT01000588.1 GCA_009785715.1 Acidimicrobiaceae bacterium
CCCTCCTCGCGCACCGTCGTCGAGGTGAAGGTGATGTTCTTGTGCGCTTCGGTGTCGAAGAAATCCGAGCCGCGCAGGTGATTGTCCCGGTTCTCGTCACCGGTGGAGACGCTGCTGGCGTCGATGGTGACCGACACCTTCGAGTCGAGATGGTTCTCGGCGATCTCGATGGCTCCCTCGAAGGTCAGGAACTGGCCCCGGATCCGGGTGATGCCAAGGTGCCGGATCACGAAGGCAACCTGGGAGTGGGCCGGATCGATGTTCCACGTTCCGGCGGTCAGATCGGTCAGGGTGGCTGGGCTCATCAGGCGCTCCTTGGTCAGGGCTATCGGCCGACGTTCTGACGAAGAGGGAACCTAGCCCCTCGATCCGCCTTCCGACGCATGGATCGCCCCGCCGGCGGTCGCAGCCCGATGGACCGGGCCCGAATGGCGGCGGAGCATGCCGATCACCGCACCGACGAGCGCCACCGCCCCCACCGCGGCGCCGGCGACGCACACCCCCGCCCAGCCGTGGCTGTCGTACACGGCCCCGCCGACGGCGGACCCGATCGCCCCGCCGGCGAAGTACAGCACCATGTACCCCGAGTTGACGCGGCTGCGGGCGTCGGGGCGGAGGCGGTAGATGAGCGACTGATTCGTGACCTGCAGACCCTGCACGCCGACGTCGAGCACGACGATCCCGAGGATCAACAGGCCGAGGTCGTGGCGGCCGAACCACAGCGGTAAGAACGAGACGGCGGCAAAGAGGGCGAACACCAGGGTCGTGACGGCCGTGAGCCCCCGGTCCGCCCACCGTCCGGCGAAGTTGGCGCACAGCGCCCCGGCGGCGCCGACCAGACCGAAGAGGCCGATGACCGTGTCGCCGTAGTGGAACGGCGGCCCGGCGAGCAGGAAGGCCATCGTCGTCCAGAAGATGCTGAAGAGGGCGAAGGAGAGCGCCCCGTAGGCCGCCCGGCGGCGCAACAACGCCTCGCTGGCAACCAGACCCGCGGCGGTCTTGAGCAGTTCGCCGTAGCTGATGTGGGGGCGCACCCCCTCGTCCGGGAGGCGCCGGCCGAGCACGGCCGCCATCAGCAGGATCAGGGTCGCGGCCGCGAGGTAGACCACCCGCCAGCTGCTGATCCCGGCGACGAGCCCGGACAGCGTCCTCGCCAGCAGGATGCCGAGCAACAGCCCGCTCATGACGGTGCCCACCACCCGGCCCCGGTGCGCGTCGTCGGCCATCGAGGCCGCCATCGGCACCAGCATCTGGACCACCACCGACCCGAGCCCCACGAGGAGCGCCAGGCCGATCAACACCCCGATGTCCGGCGAGGCCGCCGATGCGGCCAGGGCGGCGGCGGTGACGACGAGCAGACCCGGGATCAGGCGCCGGCGGTTGAGGAGGTCACCGACCGGCACCAGCAGGCCGAGGCCCAGGGCGTAGCCGATCTGCCCGAAGGTGACCACCAGCCCGGCGGTCCCGGAGGTGACGCCGAAGTGGCGGGCGATCGTGTGGAGGACGGGTTGGGCGTAGTAGAGGTTGGCGGCGGCGAGGCCGCAGGAGGCGGCGAAGAGCAGCACCAGTCCCCCGTGGATCCCGGTGGCGGGGGCGGCGCTCCGGGAGCGGGACTCGGTGACGGACACGCAGGCCACGGTACCGGGGGGGTGTGACTCTCAAGATGGGAGGGCGGTCGCAAAGGGTCGCCGGCGGCGGCTAGGTTGGCACGCTGCCATGGGATCCCTCATCAAAAAGCGCCGCAAGCGCATGCGCAAGAAGAAGCACAAGAAGATGTTGAAGGCCACGCGCTGGCAGCGCCGCGCCGGCCGCTAAGCGAGATCCCCGGCGACCCTCAGCGGGGCCAGTCGATCTTTCCGGTGACCTCGGCGACGGTGACGCCCAGCAGCGAACTGGCGTCGGCGTCGACAAACAGGTCACCGTCCCGCCGCCACCAGCGGAGCCGGCGTTCCAGCGGTTCGGCGGTGCAGATCTCGTCGACGCCCCGGGCGGCGTAGAAGCCGAACTTCTCCCACGTCTCGTCGTCGGGAGAGACGACCTCCACCAGGATGGCGGCCGTGGGGACGTAGACGGTGGACGGGAGGGTCCGGTGAAAGCCGCCGTCGGGCACACGGAAGTCGTCCGGATCACCGAGGTTGAAGGCAGTCGTCCAGAGCAGTCCCACCCGGCGGCCGTACGGGGCGAGCACCACCCCGAGTTGACCGTCGACGTACCCGTGCCAGGGATGTGCCATCGGTGCCACGTGGTACACGCCCTCCCAAACCTCGTCGTAGCCGTCCTGACCGAGGGCGCGACGCCGATCGAGGAAGGCTTCGAGCTCCTTGGGCCGCTCGCCGAGGAACAACGTCTTCACGTGTCGAATCGTACCGGCGAGACGACGATCCGGCCCGGGCCGGGGTAGGCCCCCTCGACGAACCAGGTCGAGCCGCTGCCCGCCAGCACGGGCTCGGCGCCGGTGGCCTCGGCGAGGCGGTCCCGCCACTCGGCGAGGCGTGGCTCGACGGAGAGGGCCGGGACCTCGAGGTCGTTCGGACCGGGGCCACTCGGGCCGCCGAGGCGGTCCCATTCCCGGTATACGGCGACCGTCGACACGCCGAAGGGGGGCGTGAGCAGCGTCCAGGTCCTGCCGGCGAGCGGC
>WQVT01000589.1 GCA_009785715.1 Acidimicrobiaceae bacterium
TGATGTGCCGGTTGACGTAGAGGTTCCCGGCCTGGACGGCGTCGCGCCACCGCTCGATCTCGGCGGGGTCGAGGGAGTGCAGCCCGGCCGTCAACCCGTAGGCGGGTTGGTTCTGCCAGGCGAGCGCCTCGTCCAGGTCGGCGGCGCGCATCAGGCCGAGCACGGGGCCGAAGCACTCGGTGAGGTGGAACGGCGAACCGGGGCGCACTCCGAGCTTGACGCCGGGGGCCCACACCTGCGTGTTCGCCCCCACCGGATGCGGCTCGACCAGCCAGGTCTCCCCCGGCTGCAGATTGAGCAGGGCATCCTCGAGCGGCCCCTCGGGCCGGCGGATGACCGGGCTCATCGTGCTCACCGGATCCCAGCCGGGCCCGGGGCGCAGGGTTTGCACGGCGTCGCCGAGCTGGTGGAGGAACCTCGGGTCGTCGTAGACCGACGCCTCGACGATCGCCAGGCTGGCGGCCGAGCACTTCTGGCCGGCGTGGCCGAAGGCCGAGCGCACCAGGTCCGCCACGGCGGCGTCCAGGTCGGCGGCGGCGGTGATCACGATGGCGTTCTTCCCGCTCGTCTCGGCGTGGAGCCGGAGGTCGGGCCGCCAGCCGAGGAACATGCGGGCCGTCTCCCACGACCCGGTGAGGACCACCCCGCCGACGCCTGGGTGGGTGATCAGGCGGCGGCCGGCGTCGTCGTCGGCGCAGGGGAGGAACTGCAACACCTCGTTCGGGATGCCGGCGTCCCAGCAGACCCGGGCCAGCGCCCACCCGGTGGCGACCGTCTCGGGGGCGGGCTTCAGGATGACGGCGTTGCCGGCGGCCAGCGCCGCGAAGACCCCGCCGGCCGGGATGGCGAGGGGGAAGTTCCACGGGGGGACGACGACCACCGTCCCGTGCGGGGTGAACCGGGCATCCTTGCGGGAGAGGTGATCGATGTGCTCGGCGTAGTAGCGGGCGAAGTCGATCGCCTCGGACACCTCGGGGTCGGCCTCGGCCACCGTCTTCCCGCCGTCGCGGGCCATCACCCCGAGCAGCCATCCCCGGGAGGCGGCCAGGCGCTCCGCCACGGCACGCAGCGCCGCCCGCCGATCGGCCGGCGACCAGGCCCGCCAACGCTCGCCGGCGGGAGCGGCGGCCGCCACCGCCCGGTCGACGAGGTCGACGTCCGCCCGCACCCAGCGGTACGCCACGTCGGCCGGGTCGGAGGGGTCCCTCCCGTCCTCGAGCGCCAGCCGCCCGCTCCCGCCCCCGCCCGCGTCCCCGACGCCCGCCGCATCGTCTTGGCCCTCCTGCGAACCCGGAGCCGCGCTCGCTCCACCCACGACGGAACCGCCGACCACGGCCGGCACCACGTCGATCCCGAGTTCGGGCAGGGGCCGCAGCCATTCCGCCAGCCAGTCCCGGTTGGCGACCAGGGAGAAGTCGGTGTCGGGCTCGTTGGCGAACCCTGGCGGCGGCTTGCCGTCGCCGGCGGGGACGGGGACGGAGACGGGGACCGGGAGGCGACGGTCCTGCACCCGGTTGGTCGGCGCCACCGGGGCGTGGCGGGCGGCCACCGCTCTGCGGAACCGCTCCCGCTCCTGCTGCCACGTCGCCGAACCGGGCGTGAGCGAGAACTGGTGGCGCAGAAAGTTCTCGGGGCCCGTGTTCTCGTCGAAACGGCGGACGAGATAGGCGATGACCGACTCGTTGTCGGACCGGCGGGCGATGGGTGCGTAGAGGAGCAGCCCCCCGGCCTCCGCCCGCACGGCGGCGGCGAGGGAGGGAGCCATGCCCTCGAGCATCTCCATCTCGATCATTTGCCCGACCCCCCGGGCGCGGCCGACGGTGAGGGCCCAGGCGGCCTCGAACAGGTTGTGCGTGGCGACCCCCACCCGCAGCGCCCCGAGGTTGGCGGGGTCGAGGAGCACGTCGAGCATCCGCTTGTAGTTGGCGTCGACGTCGGCCTTGGTCCGGAGCGGCGCCTGTGGCCAGCCCGCCAGCTCGGCCTCCACGTGTTCCATCGCCAGGTTGGCGCCCTTGACGAGCCGGACCTTGACGGCGCCGCCCCCGCGGCGGTGGCGGTCCCGGGCCCAGACGACGAGGTCCTCCAGCACGGCCAGGGAATCGGGGATGTAGGCCTGCAGGACGATGCCGGCGTCGAGGCCGAGGTAGCGGTCCTCGCCGAGCAGGTGGCGGAAGACGTCGACGGTCAGGTGCAGGTCCCGGTACTCCTCCATGTCCAGGTTCACGAACTTCGCGGGCCTGGCGGCGAGTGCGGCGTCGTAGAGCTGGGCCACCCGGACGCCGACCCGCTTCGCCTCCTCCTCGAAGGCGGCGATGTTCAGCTGCGAGCAGACCGAGCTGACCTTGACCGAGACGTAGTTGACATCCGGGCGGGCGAGCAGATCGAGCACCGCCTGGGTTCGGGCGGCGGCCTCGGACTCGCCGAGCACCGCCTCGCCGAGCACGTTGAGGTTCAGCGCCACACCCTCGGAGCGCCGGCGGGCGAGGTGGTGCGCCAGCCGATCGGGCTCGGCGTCGATGACGAAGCCGGACAGCTCGGCGCGCACCCGCGCCCGGACGAGCGGCATGACCACCTGCGGCAACCGCTCCGCCAGGGCGGCGCCGGTGGCCAGGGAGACGCGATCTGCGGGGCCGAGAAA
>WQVT01000590.1 GCA_009785715.1 Acidimicrobiaceae bacterium
CGTAATGGATCCTGACCTGACCTCGCTCGTAGAGCGGCATGACACAACCTCCCCTGGCGCCGTCTGGCGGGTGCGCTTCATGCGGCGCGGATGACCGAACGCTAGCCCCCCGCCTCGGGAACGTGTGATGCCGGAGACTCCACGGCATCGCGGCGTCGTTGACACGTCGCGGAGACAGGCGTACGGTCCAGTTGGTTGAAGCAGACGGGGGCAGTGGTCGTACGGGAGGGGGGCTTCTCGGTAGGACGCAGAGCTGTCGTCGCACGGTGCGCGGCTCTCGTTGACTTCGATGTCATTTAGTTAGCCAATTTTGTTGGGGGGTACAACATTGCGGCGATGGCTGTTGGGTCCAACTGTCCTTGCTCTGAGCACGCTTGCGCTGAGTAGCACGAGCACGAGCGCGGGAGCTCAGGGCTCGTCAAGCGCGGGGAAGTCGGGTGGCACCTTGGCGATCACCTTGCCCGGGATCACCTGGCCGACGCTCGATCCCGCCACCAGTAGCGTGGCCGAGTTGGACGGGTCGATCGAGAGTGCCATTTTTGGCGCCCTCATCGAGGTAGGTCCGCACTCGAAGCTGGTGCCTGACGAGGCGACCGGCTGGCACTTCTCTGACCACGGCCTGAGATTCGACATGACGATCCGGCACGGCCTGAAGTTCCAGGATGGCACCCCCTTCAATGCCGAGGCGGTGGCCTCCAGCATGCAGCGTGACCTCAACCCGAAGAACGCCTGCCTGTGTCTTGCCGACTTCGGTGCGGTCACGTCCGTGTCCGCCCCGAGCCCGTACGACGTGAGGCTGACGCTCAAGACGCAGGACTACGTACTCCCGGCGGACTTCATCGACGACCCCATGAACTGGACGGTGTCGCCGACCTCGCTGAAGCGGAGCCAGGGGCAAGTCCTGCAAGATCCGGTTGGCGCCGGGCCGTTTCAAGTGGTGTCGAACACAGCAAACAACGTGATCACACTCAAGCGCTACCCGGACTACTGGCAGAAGGGCCAGCCCCACCTGAATAGCCTGAAATTCATCTCCACGACAGCTGACGCATCCGATCTCAGTGCAATCGAGGCAGGTTCGACTCAACTCACCGCCGTTACCACCGTGCCGCTGTGGGAGCAGGCAAAGACGATGTCAGGGCTCAAAACCTACGAGCAGCAGGGAGTCAATCTCGCTTTCAACAGGATAAACGCCAGGTCGGCGCCCTTCAACAACATTCTCGCTCGTGAGGCGGTTACCTACGCCACCAATCCGGCACCTATTGACAAGGCGCTCTACAAGAACGTCTTCCCCCTGATTCAGGGATGGACGTCGCCTTATATGCTCTTCTACCAAAAATCCGTCCCAAATTACCCGGCCTATAACCTGGCCAAGGCCAAGAGCCTGGTCAAGCAACTCGGAGGGCTCTCCTTTACCGTGATCGTCAACGACACCCCGATCGCGGTAGAGCAGGCGGATGCCCTCATAGGGCAATGGAAAGAAGCGGGAATCACCGCCACGATCAGTGAGCAAACAATACCCGCTCAGACCCAGGACCTGGCGAGAAACGATTGGCAGATGATGTCTGCCGGATGGGCCGGATGCGATGTCGATCCCGGTGACTGTGCACCCATCAACTTTTCGTCGACCGGCCTCTTTACTCCCACCCACGACCCGGCTCTTGACCATCTCATCAATCAAGCCGCTGGGTCTCCGAGCAGCGATGTGAGGAAGGGCTTCTACGATCAGATCAATGAGTATCTGAATTCTCACTTCTATTTCACTTGGCTGTGGGCCCAGCCCACGCTGATGGTCGCACGGAGCAATGTGGAGGGGCTTCCTAGCTCCGTGGGACTCGACGGTCCCTTTAACTGGGAGAGCGTCTGGATCAAGAAGTAGCCCCGCCGGGCTGGCGGCTGAGCCTGCGGGGTCATCCGTAGGCCCAGCATCCGCTAGGCCCAGGATCCGGTAACTCACGGCGCGCAGCTGCGGCCCGCCGCTCCTCGGCGCGCCCATTTTGACACTTCCCCCGTGACCCGCGTACGGTCCCTC
Source organism: Acidimicrobiaceae bacterium (assembly GCA_009785715.1). Lineage (GTDB taxonomy): Bacteria > Actinomycetota > Acidimicrobiia > Acidimicrobiales > Palsa-688 > WQVT01. The sequence goes on from WQVT01000590.1 coordinate 2,030, forward strand.
CTGGTTCGAGTTAGCCAAGTTCTGCAGGGGGACTACATTGCGGAGATCGCTGTTAGGAATAATGGCCCTTGCTCTGAGCACGCTTGCTCTGAGTAGTGGGGCCACGAACGCGGGGGCTGTGACCTCGTCAAACCCTACGCCGGGTGGGACGTTGACGATGACCTTGCCCGGGATCACGTGGCCGACGCTCGACCCCGCCACCAGTACCGTGAGCGAGCTGGACGGCTCGATCATGGGTGCCATTTTCGGTGCGCTCATCGAGGTGGGGCCGAACTCGAAGCTGGTTCCCGATGAGGCGACCGGCTGGCATTTCTCCGACCACGGCCTGAAGTTCGATATGACGATCCGGCGTGGTCAGCATTTCCAGGACGGCACCCCGTTCGATGCCAAGACGGTGGCCGCCAGCATGAAACGCGACCTCACCCCGTCCGTCGCCTGTCAGTGTATTGCCGACTTCGGCGACGTCACGTCGGTGTCGGCCCCGAGCGCCTACGACGTCCGGCTGACGCTGAAGACGCCGGACTATGTGCTGCCGGCGGATTTCATCGACGACCCGATGAACTGGACGGAGTCGCCCACCGCGCTCGCGAAGGGTGCCGCCGCCTTCGC
>WQVT01000591.1 GCA_009785715.1 Acidimicrobiaceae bacterium
CAAGTTGGCCAGCTCGGGCCAGGCCAGCTGTTCCCAGGTCCTCATCGCACCGACTGCACGAAGTGGACGCTAAGGAGCCGATGTTTCCGGACCATTTCGAACCCATTGCTTCCAGGGAAAGAGAACCGCCTCTCCCGGCTCCTAGCATCGGGCCATGATCGTGGAACGCAACGTCCGCGTCCCGATGCGCGACGGCGTCGGGCTGGCGGCCGACATCTGGCGGCCCGGCGTCGACCGGCCAGTGCCGGTGCTGGTGAGCCGCACGCCATACGGGCGCGACACGCTGGTCCCCCAGTCCGAGCCCGAGGTCCTGGCGGCCGCCGGCTTCGCCGTGGTGCTGCAGGACTCCCGCGGGCGGTTCGGGTCGGAAGGCGAGTGGGGCTACTACTCCTGCGAGGTGGACGACGGCTACGACACGGTCGAGTGGGCGGCCGCCCAGCCGTGGTCCAATGGCCGCGTGGGCATGTTCGGGGCGTCCTACATGGGTCAGACGCAGTGGCTGGCGGCCGTCGCCCGCCCGCCGCACCTGGAGGTGCTGGCGCCCGAGTGCTGTGCGGCGGACGCCTGGGTGGCATCGTTCCACCTCGGTGGCACCTTTCGCCTGGCGTCCCGCATCGGCTGGACGGCGTCGGTGATCGCGGCCATGGCGCCCGAGTGGGGCATCGAGGACCCTCTGTTGGACAAGCTGCGCCAGGCTTTCGGCGACTCTCGGGCAGCCTCGGCCCAGCGTGATCCGGCGGCGATGCGAGCCACCCTCGAGGCGACCAAGGCCCTGCTGACCGAGGTCTACCGAACACGACCCTTGGCCGGGAACGAACTGTGGCACGACCGGGCCAGCTGGCTGGACGAGCTGTTCGAGCACGAGTCCCGTGACGACGCTCACTGGCTCGCGATGAACCCGTCTTCCCACTACGAAAAACTCGACCTGCCGGCGGTTCACGTCGGCGGCTGGTACGACATCCACCTGGAGGGGATCCTCGCCAACTACACCGGCATGCGCCGGCAAGCCCCCACCGAGCGCGCCCGGCAGGCGCAGCGCCTGGTGATCGGTCCGTGGTCGCACTGGGCGCCGATGGTGCCGGTGGTCGGTGACATCGACTTCGGGCCGGACGCGGTGCTGAACACGACCGAGCTCCGCCTGGCATGGTTCCGGCGCTGGCTGGCGGAAGGCGAGGATCCCGGCTGGGCGCCGGTGCGGATCTTCGTCATGGGAGCGAACACCTGGCGGGACGAACAGGAGTGGCCGCTGGCCCGCACCCGGTACACCCCCTGGTACCTCCGGGCCAGCGGACGCCTCGTCCCCGAGAGGTTGGACAAAGAGCGTCCCGCAGACAACCCCGACGCGTTCACGTACGACCCCCGCGACCCGGCGCCGACGCTCGGCGGCCGAATGCTCGGGAACGGCGTGATCCCGGGGCCGTTCGACCAGCGGACGGCAGGCGAACGCCCCGATGTCCTCGTCTACACCTCAGAGCCGTTGGCGGAGCCGACCGAGGTCACCGGCCCGGTCCGGGTGGAGCTGTGGGCGGCCACCGACGCGCCCGACACGGACTTCACCGCCGTACTCATCAACGTGCATCCCGACGGCACGGCCTACAACCTGTGCGAGGGCGCCGTCCGGGCCCGCCACAGCGGCATACCCGGGCCCCTGGTACCGGGCGCGGTCTACCGGTTCACCATCGACCTCGCTGCCACCAGCGTCGTGCTGCCTGCTGGCCACCGCCTGCGGCTGCACGTCTCGTCGAGCTGCTTCCCGGAATGGGAGCCAAATCCGAATACCGGTCACCCGATCGGCGTCGACACCTACGCCGATCTGCGAGTCGCCCACCAGCAGATCTTCCACGACCCGCTCCACCCCAGCCACGTGGTGCTGCCGATCATCCCAACTGGGGAGGAGTAGGGGCTTTCCGCACCCGCCTCTTCTCCCGGATTTCATAGGAGCAGGAGTGTCCACCGGAGAGAAGGTGCGAGACCCGTTCCACCCGGGCCCAGGGGAGCACGGCGCGGATGAAGGAGAGCTCGCTCGCGCAGGCGATGCCGTGTTGGCGGGCGACGTCGAGGATGGCGCAGTTCAGCTCGCTGATCCGCCACGACCCCTCGGCGGTCTTCTCCCAGTTGGCCAGGTACCCGTCCTCATCCAGGATCCGGGCCAGCTCGGCTATTGCCGCATCCCGATCGAGGCCCTTCAGGCGCCTGACCGCCTGCGCTTCGCGTTCCTCGGCACGGCGGGTGAAGGCGTCTTCCACCAGGGACGGATCGGCGTCTCCGATGACCCCGAGGAGCTGGTTGGCGAGCTGGCCGTAGCGCTTGGGGAAGAGCGACTCGGCGGCCGGCGCCAGGCGATACCAGCGCCTCGGCCGGCCGCGTCCCGTCCGCTCGTCCCGATGGGCGACGAGCCCCTCGCCGACGAGCGGGCCGAGGCGCTGGCGGACCGCGGCAACGGTCAGGCCGAGCTGCTCGGCCAGCTGGTCCGCGGTCGCCTCGCCGAGGCGCTTGAGGGTCATCAGCATCCCGGCGCGCGTCGTGCCGATCGCCGTCAGGCCAACGGCCTGGCCGGCCGTCTCCGTCGGCGCCGGATCCGAGTGTGCGGTCATGGGAGGATCAGATGGCTGTCGCCGAATTCGTGCCAGAGGTAG
>WQVT01000592.1 GCA_009785715.1 Acidimicrobiaceae bacterium
GACGTCCTCACGAAGTCGCCCACCTCGCTCAAGGTGGCGCTGCGCGCGATACGCCAGGCCCGGGGTTTGCCGAACCTGGAGCGCGCCCTGGAGGTCGAGTACCGCATCTCGACCACGTTCCTGGACACCCACGATTTCGTCGAGGGCATCAGGGCCCAACTGATCGACAAGGACCGCCGACCGCGGTGGAACCCGGCCTCCCTCAGCGGGGTCGGCGACGCCCAGCTGGAACCGTTCTTCACCTCTCCATAGGACGCCCGGCGGCGAGCCGCCGGACGACACGCTCGGCCACGGCGTCCGCTCCCCCGACGACGCGCCCGTCGGGCAACGTCTCGACGGAGCCGTCGCTGAAGGCGCCGTCGACGACATCCCGAACGGCGCCGGCCGCGGCCGTCTCCCCCAGGTAGTCGAGCATCATCGCCGCCGCGAGCATCTGCCCGCGCGGGTTGGCCGTGTTGGTCCCGGCGATGCCGGGGGCGCTGCCGTGGATGGGCTCGAAGTAGGCACAATCCTCGCCGATGTTGCCCGACGGGCACCCGGCGATCCCCCCGACCGTGGCTCCCCCGAGATCACTCAAAATGTCGCCGAGGAGGTTCTCCATCACCAGCACGTCGAAATGGGAGGGGTCGAGGACCAGGGCCTGGGCGGCGGCGTCGGCATGGAGGAACTCCGCCTCCACGTCGGGGTACCCGGCCGCCACCTCGAGGAAGATCTGCCGGAAGAAGTACATGCTGCGGAGGACGTTCGCCTTGTCGACGCACGTCACCCGGCTCTTCCCGTCGGCGGGGGCGCCCCCGCGTCGCCTCGCCTCCTCGAACGCCCGGCGCACGATCCGCTCGGTGCCCGGCCGGGTGACGAGGAGGGTGTCGGTCACCACCCAGTCGTTGCCAACTCCCCGGCCGCGGGAGGCGTACAACCCCTCGGTGTTCTCCCGCACGATCAGGTAGTCGATGTCCGCCGACGCGAGGGGAGCGGCCACGCCTGGCAGGCGACGGATGGGCCGCAGGTTGGCATAGAGGTCCAGCCGGTTACGCAGTTCGCCGCCGAGCAGCCCGGCCTCGGTTCCATCGGCGTGGCGCGCGTCGGGCAGGCCGACCGGGCCTTTCAGGGTTGCGTCGGATCCGACGACCACCTCGAGGCCCTCATCGGAGATCGAACGCCCCGTGCGGAGGAACGTGGCCGCGCCGGCATCGATCGGGCGCATCCGCAACTCGAACGAGAAGGCCCGCTCGACCTCGCAGAGCACCCGCACGGTGGCGCCGACGATCTCCGGTCCGATGCCGTCGCCAGCGATCAACCCGATGTCGTAGCCGCGATCGGTCATGGAACAGGCCCCCCTGGATCGCCGTCGATCGACCTTTGCCCAACCGTTCTATCCGCCGAATGGCGGTCCCATCGGCAGCCCCAGGTTGAGCCGGGCCAGCAGGGGCCCGATCAAGTCGGTCTGGGCCGCCAGGTGGCCCCGATACATGGAGACGTCGCGGTAATAGCGCTGGAGCCGCTGTCCCCGCCGGCCGACGATGCTCGAGTCGGCGGTGCGCCAGAGCAGTTCGACCGCGTCGAAGGCCAACCGGCCGGCCACCTGGCACTGGCCCCACAGGCGGACGTCGTCCTCGGCGGTGAACGGGCGGCCCTCCTCGGCAAAGAGCCGGGAGTATTCCGAGTACATCTCGCCGCTGCGGATGAGGATGGCCTCCGCGGCGTCGGTCGTCTCGAGCGCAATGCCGAAGTTGCGCTGGTAGTCGGGGCTCTCGATCCGCTTGACGGGGGGACCGGGCGGGGCTGCGGGGCCGCGCAAGTTGGTCTCCCGCATCAGCCGCTCGTACTCGTCGAGGGCCGCCCGGGCCGCCCCGACCTGCGGAGCCGCGATGCCGGCGTGGAAGTACCCACCCATGCGGCCGAGGTACATCGGATCGCCGTGCAGCTCCCACCCCGGGCTGGTCTCGGCACCGCCGAAGAGGGGGACGTCGACGACGAACATGGCCGGGATCCACTGGTCCTCGACGATCACCGTGTGCGAACCGCTCGACTGGAGGCCGAAGGTCTCGTCGTCTCCCCAGGACCCTTCCTCGATACGGAACTGGCCCTGTGGCACCGTGGCGTTGAGCACCCGGGGCCTGCCGTCGGGCTGGTCGCTCGGGATGGCGACCCCGCAGATGAAGTGCGTGGAGTACGGGATCCCCGAGGAGTAGCGCCACCGCCCGCTCACCCGGTATCCCCCGTTCTCGGGCACCGCGGTGCCGCCAGGACCTGCCCGGTGGGCGGCGATGAAGTCGCCGTTGACCGAGCAGAACAGCTCCCGCTGGGCCTCGGCGGGCCAGTGGGATCCCACCTCCAGGGAATGGTGGGCGCCGAGGTCGAAGCACCAGGCCGAGCCGGGGTCGCCCCGACCGATCTCCACCGCGATCTTCAGGTAGGTCTCCATCGGAAACGCGTATCCCCCGAACCGGCGAGGCTGGAGGACGCGGTAGAGGCCGGCCTGCAGGAGAGCCTGGTGGACCTCCTCGGTGTAGTTGCCGAGGCGCTGCGCCTCGTCTTGCTGGTCGCGCAGCATCTGACGCATCCCGGTCGCCCGCTTGATCATCTCCCCCGGGGTGAGATCAGGCTCCGGGATCGGGATGATCC
>WQVT01000593.1 GCA_009785715.1 Acidimicrobiaceae bacterium
CAACGTCAGGTTCTCCGCATGTGCTTGCGCAATCATCATCCGGTCGAAAGGGTCGGAATGATGAGGTGGCAGGCCGCCTGCCAGCAACGCGTGTGAGGCTGTGATCTCCAGAGTTTGGAAATCGTTGGTGGAGAGCACATCCAGTAGGTCGTCCCGTGCCTCCAGCGTTCCGGCGGCCTTCTTGATGGCGATCTCCCAGACCGCGGCGGCTGAGACCATGACGTTGTTGTCGGGTGATGAGATCGCTCCCCGGGCTGCTGCCGAAAGCAGCGGGTCGTCCGAGAGCCACCACAAGAGGATTTGCTTGTCCAGCAGCAGGCTCATGGACGCTCGCCACGAAACGCGGAAGCAAGGTCCTCAGGCAGTTGATCGAAGTCCTCGTGCATATGGACCCGCCCGGCCCATTGGCCAGGACGCCGAGGGGATCGTGCGCGTGGGAGGACGATGCGGGCGACCACATGGCCGGCCCGGGCGATCTCGACCTCTTCGGTTTCACCAGATTCAACGGCAGCGACAAGTCTTGAAAGGTTGGTCTTGGCGTCATGCATGTTGACCCGCATACCAACACGTTAGCTAGAGGAGCTAGGTCGTTTACGACTAGTCGTGTTTGACATCCGCTCTGGGCTGTGGTTGGCTGCTGAGGGGCGTGACGAGCGCCTCGGTAGAGATCACGACAGGGAGAGACAAATGGCGGCGACGTCGAAGCGGTTGGAGGTGTTGGTGGTAGGGGGCGGGATCGGTGGCTTGTGCCTGGCTCAGGGACTGGTCAAGGCGGGTGTGGGCGTGCGGGTCTTCGAACGAGACGTGTCGAGCGAGGCGCGCCTAGACCGATACCGCCTGCACATAAGCCCGGCGGGGAGTAGGGCGTTGCGATCTTGTTTGCCCGACCGGTCCTGGCGGCGACTGCTGGTGGGGGCTGGGGCCCAGGGCGGCGGTTTTGGTTTCCTCACCGAGCAGCTGGCCACCTTGGTGGTGGTGGAGGATTCGGTCATGTACCCGGCTAGCGCTGATCCTGCCGAGCAGGCCTATCCGGTGGATCGGGCCTTTCTGCGAGATGTGCTGCTCGATGGGTTAGGCGACGCGGTGAGCTTCGGGCGGGTTTTCGTTGGTTACGAGAGCGATGGAGAGCGAATCCGGGCGTGTTTCGCGGATGGCAGGACCGAGGAGGGTAATGTGTTGGTAGGGGCCGATGGGGTGCGCTCGGTGGTCCGCCACCAGTTCTTGCCCGGCGTGGAACCCAAATCTACCGGGGCGGCGGGAATCGGCTGGACCGTCCCGCTCGAGCAGGTTGCTGCCGGTCGGCTTCGACGACTCGCCGAGGGCATGAACATGGTCATGGCCGCCGCTCCGTTCTTCCTTTTCACCTCTGTCTATCGACACGACTACTCGATTTCAGATGGTGACTACCTGCTGTGCGCCTTTGTCACCCGCCAAGACACCTGTCCTCCGGCGCTGGCAGGGCTCGAGGGGCCTGCTCTACGCGGGCTGGTGGCCAAGCAGATGACCAATGGGGGCTGGCACCGCGCGTTGATCAAGCTTGTCTGCGAGGCCGACCCAGCCACCTTCGGTGCCTTCCCTTTCGAGGCAATCCCTTCCGCATCGGAGTGGGCCCCAAGTCGGATCACCCTGCTGGGCGACGCTATCCACCCGATGCCGCCTGCCGGTGGCAACGGGGCCAATATGGCTTTGCGAGACGCCCATCTGTTGTGCCGTCAACTCGCCCAAGCTGACGGAGGGCAGCTTCGCCTGGTCGACGCGATCGCCGCGTACGAGACGGACATGCGGGACTACGGCTTCGCGGCGGTCCGTGGAGCGCTGCGCAACCAAAGCCAGGGGCTCACAGCCAACGGCCTTGCCCAAGCAGGCATGCGAGGCTGGTTCCGCCTCTCCGCCTTGGTGCCCGCCGTCCGCCGAGTCGGGTTCGGGCACGCCTGGGCTGATGACGCTCGTCCCCGTCCCTGGGAGACGGTCTCACCCGCCGCAGCGGCTACCGCAGACCGTGCCCAGGTTTGAAGCCGAGCATCGTGATCGTCGCTTCGCGACCCGACCTGCACCCATCTGTCCAATGATCTTCCGAGTCGAATCAATATTCGACATGTTCGTGGCTGAACGCCTGCGCCGCTACACCTAGCGCAAGTCGGTGGTCTAAGAGGTCTGGTCATCAAGAAGGAAGGAAGATAATGACTCGACTGGAGAGAATCCTGAGCATCGCTCTTACCCTGATCGTCGTGGGCGGCGGTGGGTATGCCCTCGGAGGTACCACCGCCTCGGCACCGTCGAGGTTCTCTTCGAAGGCTTCGCCGTCGAGCTTTCCGGCTTCGACCGCCACTACCGGCGGCATGAGCTCGACTACCCCACGCTCGACCACAACACCGCCGACGACCCCGATGCCAAGTCCAGCGGGCAGCGCAACGGGCTATCAAAATGAAGCGCTGGCGACACAGATCGCGCAGCAAATCGGCACACAACTCGCCACGGACTCGCCGAGTTACATACCGTCGTCGCAAACCGAGACGGAGAGCTTGATCGCTCCGGAGGGGGCCCGGATCGACAAGGAGCGCAATACCGTCACCTTCGCTACTGCCGTCGCGTCATTCGCGGTCGTCGCCGTCCCCCCG
>WQVT01000594.1 GCA_009785715.1 Acidimicrobiaceae bacterium
CAGCCCCTTCTCGTAGAGCCGTTTGAACGCCCACATGACGCTCTCCATGTAGGAGAGGTCCATCGTCTTGTAGTCGTTGTCGAAGTCCACCCACCGGGCCTGGCGGGTGACGTAGTGCTCCCACTCACGGGTGTAGCGCAGCACCGACGTCCGGCAGTAGTCATTGAACTTGTCGATGCCGTACTCGGTGATCGGCCCGCGGCCGGACACTCCCAGCTCCCGCTCCGCCTGGGTCTCCGCCGGCAACCCGTGGCAATCCCAGCCGAACCGCCGCTCCACGCGCCGGCCGCGCATCGTCTGATAGCGGGGCACCGCATCCTTCACGAAGCCGGTCAGCAGGTGCCCGTAGTGGGGGAGCCCGTTGGCGAACGGGGGTCCGTCGTAGAACACGTACTCGTTGGCGCTGCCCTCGCCGATCGGTCGGGCCTCCACCGAAGCGGCAAACGTCTTGTCGTCCGCCCAGCGGCCCAGGATGTCGTCCTCAATTGCCGGAAAGCGTGGTGAAGCGGGGACGTCTGGGTAGGAACCGGGACCAACAGAGGACATACGCAACACGATAGGGGTGACCGACGCCGTCGCCCGCCAATTCGCGCCGGCGGACGGGAACAAAAGCAGTGGTCAACAGCGTTAGGGAGCCAACAGGCACTACCGGTGGCGGTGGTAGAGTCCCGCCTCCGCTCACAGTATGGGGATGACGATGCCCAGGAGTCAGCGAGAAACCAAGAGCGCACCGGCCCGCCCGGCGCGCAAGACGCCACAGGCGAAGCAGACCCGAGAGGCACCGAAGGAAAAAGTGGCAGACGCGACAGCAGCGACGACGGAAAAGACGACCAACCAGACGGCCACCCGAACCAAGGCCGCACACCAGGCGGCTCCCCATCAGCCGGCGAGGAAGGCAGCGGGCACGAAAACGGCGACCCAAGAAACGGTGTCGAACAAGGAAACACCCGCCAAGGAAACCAGGGTAGGAACGCGAGGCCAGAAGACGACGACCAAGAGCGACCCCCGGGCCGAGTTCGTGGCGACGCAGAAGGCGGCGCTCCTCGAGGAGCGGGCGAATTACATGAAGCAGGCGGAGGAGCTCAAGGCGCAGGCGGACTCGTTGGCGCTCGAGCACGAGCCCGGCGACGTGCAGTTCGACGAGGAAGGCGGCGAGGGCGGCACCTCGAATGTCGACCGCGAGCTGGACCTCCTGTTGTCGGCCCAGGCCCGCGCCTCGATCACCGAGATCGACGTCGCGCTGGCCAAGATCGACAACGGCACCTACGGCCTCTGTGAGCAGTGCGGCGCCGTCATCCCGGAAGCCCGCCTGGAGGCGCTCCCCCACGCTTCGCTCTGCGTCTCGTGCAAGAACGGCGGCTTGAGCTCGCGTCGCTGATCCTGCTCGGCGTGGCGGCCACCGTCCTGGTGGTCGACCAGGTCACCAAGACCCTGGCGCTGCGGCACCTCCGCGTCCCGCACCATGTCGTCGGTCCCGTCTGGTTGGACCTGACGTTCAACTCCGGGGCCGCGTTCGGCCTCGGCGGGGGCGCCACGCCGGTCGTCGAGGCGGTGGTAATCGTGCTCGTCGCGGCGCTGGTCGTCTTCGCCCGCAGGGCCACCCGCCGGGCGGGCCCATGGGTGGTCGTGGGGTGCGGCCTGTTGATCGGGGGGGCGCTCGGCAATCTCGCCGACCGCCTCTTCCGGGGTCACGGCGGCGCCGTCATCGACTTCATCGACGCGGCGCAGGTCGGCGGGCGCGAGCTGTGGCCGGTGTTCAACGTCGCCGACGCCTCGATCGTCGTCGGTGCCATCGTGATAGCGGTGGCGTACGCGTTCGGGTCCGGCCGTGCGAGGCACGGGGTCGGTTCCGATGGTGTTGACAGGCCCGGTGTCGAGAAGCCGGGCGCCGACAAGCACGGGGCGGACGGTCGTGCCTGAGTGGGAGATCCCGGCCGCCCTCGATGGCGAACGGGTGGATCGGGCGGTGGCCCTACTGACGGGCGCCACACGGGCCGCGGTGGCGGACCTGGTGGCCGCCGGCGGGGTCCGGATCGGGGGCCGCACCGTCGCCACCCGTGCGCGTCGGGTACGGACCGGCGAGGTCGTCTCCGCGGACGTAGCGCCCGGCCCCGCGCCCGCGTCGGACGACCTGGTGCCCGACGCCTCCGTCGAGTTCTCGGTGGTCTACGAGGACGCCGACCTGGTGGTGGTCGACAAGCCGGCCGGGCTGGTCGTGCACCCGGGGAACGGCAACCGGAGGGGGACCCTGGTCGCCGGCCTCCTGGCCCGCTATCCCGACCTTGCCGCGCTGGAGCAGGTGCCGGGCGCCGAATATCGCCCGGGGATCGTCCACCGGCTGGACAAGGGCACCTCGGGGCTCCTCGTCGTCGCCCGCACGTTCCCGGCGCGGGGCGCACTCGTGGCCCAACTGGCGGCTCACCAGGTGGAACGGCACTACCGGACGTTCGTGCGCGGGACGGTGGAGGCGGACGAGGGGCTGGTGGACGCGCCGATCGCCCGCTCCGAGCGCGATCCCACGGCGATGGCCGTCCGCCTCGGCGGGCGCGAGGCCCGGACCCGCTACCAGGTGGAGACCCGCTACTCCGACCCGGTGAGCGCCACCCTGCTCC
>WQVT01000595.1 GCA_009785715.1 Acidimicrobiaceae bacterium
GCACAGAGCTGAACCCGGAAAAGCGCGTCGCCATCTATCGCCAGGCCTTCCAGCGAATCAGCAACCAGGCGTATGTGGCGATGCTCTTCACCGTCCCGGCCTTCAACGTCACCGCGCACAGCGCCTCAGGTCCCGGCCTCACCAACAACGCACCCGAGATGCTCTGGGAGGACGTGACGGCCAAGTGAGACCCGACCCGGGGACGGTGCCTGCGCCTCTTAGAGCGAATACACACGCCGGGCGGTCAACTCGAACAACTCGGCCCGCTCGCCCCGAGACAGTTCCGAGCTGACGCGCTTGAACGTGTTCCATAAGACGACGTAGTCGCAGAGGTGCCGGTCCTCGGGGTAGTTGCTCTCGAACATGCAGCGGCGGGGGCCAAAGGTCTCGACACAGAACCGGATCTCCGGCCGCCAATAGTCGGCCAACCACTCCGAAGTCCGTGGCCCATCCAAAACCGACTCCTCTACGAATGACCGGTACCCGATTCCACCGATCTTCAGGGAGACGTTCTCGTGGCTCGCCACGCGCCGCATACCGCCGCGCCACTCATCGAGCATCTCGGCGCGATGGCCGGCGTACGGCCCGTTCACGGCCGGCCCCCCGAGGTGGTTCAGGACGATCGAAAGGTTTGGAAACCTTGCGGCCAGCGCTGCGATGTCGTCGAGTTGATTGAAGTACACCCAGGTCTCGAAAACCAGGCCACGACGCTCCAGCTCGGCGACAGCGGCCTGAAAGGTCGGGTCCAACAACGCGTACTGCGGCGCGCCGCGGAGCGCGTTGTTCGTGTCGGGATGTCGATCCCAGGCGACGTTGTGGCGGACCCCCTTGAAGACCTCACCGCCGGCATCCCTGTGCGCATCGATCACGGGCCCGGCTTGCGATCCCAGGTACATGTCGACATGGGAGACGATCCCGGCAATCAGGCCTCGGCCGTCCCGCTGGGTCATCGCCCACTCGGTCTCTCCGACGGGCGCGAACTCGGCCGGTCCCTCCGCCTTATAACTGGCGCCGCAGTCGATGAAGACCGTACCCACCACGTTGTGACCGGCGGTGATATCGCCGATCAAGTCTTTCCGCTGGTAACGGTCATCCGGCCAAAGGTGGTGATGAGCATCGATGATCGGGAGGCTCGGCTCAAGCGCAGCCTCGGCGTACTTCGATTCGGCCATCGCCAGAGCGTAGGCGCGGAACGGCTTCGCCCGTCCCTCACTCGCCGTGGCGAAAGAAACTCAATCAGCTCGCAGTCGTCCCTATGGCCTGCCGACGATGTGCTTTCCTTACTTGCCCGCGAGCCGGAATCCGATAATCTTGACCCCTCGACTTGGGGGGCTTCTCGGTCCATCGTCATCTCTTTGCAATGCAAGCGTTACCGTATTCTCATGTCTGAAGGCGACCATTAAAACCATGCTCCGACCCTCGCCTCGCCTCACCTCTGTAGCCAGGGTGGCGGCCGGTGCACTCACCGTGGTCTCGATCTTCGTCGGATGGCAGCCTTCAGTCGACGCAGCCACTCCCACCACCCCGGCGACGACGACGTCGTTGGCCCCTGCCGCGACCACCACCGCGCCCTCCCACGCCACCACCACGGTCTCGGCAGAGTGCCGGGCGACGTTCTGCGTCTTCAGGCACGTCGGCCAGACCCTCCTGCACGTCCCCACCGGCGTCAGACTCCTGCGAGTCGACGTCGTCGGCGCCGACGGGGTCCGGGCTCCCGCGAAGGCGCCGACCTCCAGGGCCGCACTCAAATCGGAAACCAGGGACCACAGAAGTTTTGAGGTGGAGGCCAACCTCGCCCTGACTCCCGCGGAGACGTCCCTGGAAGTCGTCGTCGGCGCACCCGACGCATTGGGCGCCTCACGGTCGGCGATCGAGAGCGTGGGCTCGTCGGGCACGCGGGCGCTCGTGGCGGTCGGCGGCGTGACGCCAACCGCCTCGACTCTGCCGACGACGACCCTCCCGACGCAGCGGGCCGCCGTCACCACCGCGCCCGCCGCCACGACCACCGGGCCCGCCGCCACGACCACTGAACCGGCCGCCACGAGCAAGGCGACCGCAGCGGCGTCCGACCAAGCCTCGACCAAGGCAACCACGGTGCCGACCAGCCGGGCCGCCACCGTGACCGCGGAGACCATCGTCCCGCCAGGGAGCAGCGTCGAGCCCACCGCGAAGCCGGAAGGCGTGATCGTCTCCTGGGTCCCACCCGGGATCCCGCCAACCATCCACTCCGCCTCGACGGTCCACTTCAGCGAGGGCCTGTCCCAATCGCTGCAGGTGGTCGCTGAAGCGGCGATCCCCCCGACCCTCGTCGAGCAAGGCGCGGTTCCCAAGGGGACCACGTGGAGAGACAACGGAAACGGAACCGCCACCCTGAGCGGGATCCCGCTGGTCACCGGCCGCTATCCACTGACGGTCACGGCCACCGCCGGTCGGTCGGTCCGACGGCGACTCGAGCTGATCGTCGGCCCGAGGCCGGGCCTCGGGTCGCCCCCCTCGGTGCGGATCCCCGCGCCAAGCACGACGACTCCTGCGGTCACGCCCACGACCTCCGCACCGAAGTCCACGGCGCCGACCATCGCACCCACGACCATCGCACCCACGACCA
>WQVT01000596.1 GCA_009785715.1 Acidimicrobiaceae bacterium
CCGCATTCGAAGTCGATCAGGGGCCAGTGCACGGCGATCTTCGGCAGCCCGGGGAGCGCCCCGAGCGCGATCTCTTCGATGCTCGGTTGCGTCGCCGCCGTGAGCGCCACCGAGTCGCCGTCACAGCTCAGCCCGGCGTTGATCCAAAGGACATGAACGACCGTCTCGTCCGCCGGTGCATCGGTCACCGTCACGTGCGTCGCCTCCCCGAGTTCCGGCCGCGCCTTGCTGTGCACGGCCCCGCCCAAAGTGAGCCACCACGCCCGACCGCACGCAATGAGTGTCTTTTGCACCGTTGTGGTGCGTTGCCGCCGGTCCGTTGACAGGGAAGGGGGGAGGGGCTAGAAGGATCGGGGGTCCTTCCATGGAACAGAGCACGCCAGTGCCGGCACCAACCGAGAGCGGAACCTCGCGCTTCGGGCTCGCCCCCCCTCGCCGGTTCATCCTGCCGGCCATCCTGCTGCTGCTCACCGAGCGGCCCGGATACGGGTACGCGCTCGTGCCGCGCCTCGAGGGGCTCTCCATCGGGCACATCGACCGACCCGCGGTGTACCGGGCGCTGGCCCAGCTCGAACGCGACGGCCTCGTCGAGGCCTCCTCCCAGAACCCCAAGGCCGGCCAGGCCCGCCGCGTCTATCGGGTCACCGCCCTCGGCGAACGGGTGCTGCGGGTGTGGATGGGGGTGGTCAAGGAAGAGCAGGACTTCCTCGCCCAGGTCCTCCGGCGGTACCAGGCGACCGACCGGGGAGACGCCGTCCTGGCCGAGGTCGAGGGTGGCTGGGCGGCGGCCCTCGGAGCGGGCTGGTCGCCGGTGTCGTCGACGTCGGTCGGGCACCGGCAGCTGCTGTCCCTGGGGTCGATTGGCGCCGAGCGGACCGCCCACGATCGCCCTCTGCCCACTGCCGAGGACGCCCCGCCGTGGCGAACGATGAGCCTGATCCCCGATCGGTCCGTCGTGCTCATCGACGTGCGCTCGACGGTCGGCCCGCTCAGCTTCGGGGCGATCGGCTTGACCGGGACGATCGAGGCGGCGGTTGTCGCCGGGACGCTGCTCACCGACCCCGCGCCGGCGGCCCATCTCGAGATCGACATGTCCGGGCTCCGGTCCGGGAACAGCGTCTACGACGCCGAGCTGCGACGACGGATCGACGCCCGGCAATATCCGAAGGCGACGGTTGACCTGAGCGACTGCATGGCCAGCGGCGTCGAGAACCTCTACCGCGTCACGGGGGAGCTGACCTTTCACGGCGTGTCGCGGCCGGCGGACGGGATGGTCCGTCTCGAGGTCTCCACCGACGGCAGGCTGGTGATCAGCGGTGAACAGGTCTTCGACATCCGTGATTACGCCGTACCGTCCCCGACGGTCCTTATGCTGCGGATCTATCCCGATGTGCGGGTCAGACTGCACGCCGAGGTGGACCTGGGCGTCGAGTTAGAGGAGGAGCAGCTGTGAATCTTTTCCTGGCCGCTGCGATCGGCTACGTGATCGGGGCCAAGACCGGTGGAAAAGATCTCGATCGGTTCACCTCTTCGCTCAAGGCCCTCGTCGAGACGGACGAGTTCAGCGACGTGGTCGCCGCCGCCCGTTCACAGGTCGGCGGCACCCTCCGTGCGCTGGCCGCGATCGTCGACGGCCCGGGAGAGCCGCCGGAGGGCACGGCCGACCTGCTGGCGACGGTTCGGCACATCGTCTCGCAGGACTGACGGGCCGCGTTACGTTCCAGTTGACGGCCGTTCCCGGTCCGTGACGTCCTGACCGATTCCCCGTAGCCCGACGGCGAGGCCGGCCGAGCCCACCGTCGGCTGCCCCCTCGCCCGCAGCCAACGGATCCGGCCATCGGCGAGGGCGATCCGGTACTCGCATTCGTACGCACGGCCCGAGCCCACGGACTCCTCCATCGCGGACTGCACCCTCCGGCGGTCCTCGGGCGCGACCACGGCCAGGTGCGCCTCGAGCGTGCCGTCGAACTCCAGGGGATCGACGCCGTGGATCCGGTGGAACTCGCTGCTCCACTGCACGGTGCCGGTCCGCAGGTCCCACAGCCAGCTGCCGACGTGCGCGAGGGCCTCGCCTTCCTCCAGACGGGCCTCGACCTCCGCCAGCGTCGCCTGCGTCAGGCGCTGCTCGGTGATGTCCCGGGCGACCACCGCCACGCCGAGTGGTCGATCATCCCCATCGACGAAGGCTTCGAGTGACAACGACACCGGCATCGGCATCCCGTCCGCTCGTAGCACCTCGGTCTCGAAGTGCCGGATCCGGTCACCTGCAGCGACACGCGCCGTCAGCGACCGCGCCTCGTCCTGGAGGTGGCCCGGAAACAGGTCTGCGAACGGAGCGCCCACCGCATGCCCGGGCGTCGAGCCGAAGAGCCGCACGGCGGGGGCGCTCCAACTCGTAATTCTCCCGGTCAGGTCGCAGGTGAAGATGGCGTCGTCGGAGATCTCTACAACCGCCGCGAGCACCGCGTCGGGTGACAGTCCCCCGACCATCCCGGTCCGCCCGGCACCGCCGGTCGACCCCATCGCTCCCCCCTCCTCCCGCACCCGCCGAGCCGACGCCTCAACGGACCGGGCGCAAGACCCTTCCTCCGCAGGATACGCGCCA
>WQVT01000597.1 GCA_009785715.1 Acidimicrobiaceae bacterium
GCAGCACCTCGGCGCCGTAGCCGGCGAGGCAGCGGGTGGCGAGGGGTCCCGCCAGGACCCTCGTCAGGTCCAGGACCCGGATGCCGGCGAGCGGGCGCTCGGGGGTGGGCATCCAGGGCTCGGGCACCGCGTCACCGACGGTGACGTCGACCAACGGCTCCGCCGCCACGGCGGCGCCCTGGGGATGCGCGAGCCACTCGTCGATCGACCGGCTGGCGGCCGCCGCGCCGCCACCCTCGACGATCCGTGCCTCGATCTCGTCGGCCTCATGGCGCCGGATGAGCTCGGCGATCGCCTCCCGATCCTCCTTGACGTCCAACGCTGCGAGCGTCGCCTCTCGCAGGTGCTCGTAGTTGGCCTGGAAGCGGATCCACCGTCCGTCGGCGGTCTCGTAGTCGGTCGAGATGTCGTGGAACGGGCCGCGGCGGGGGGTGCGCTTCCCGATCGGCCGCGTCGCCCCCATCCGGAGCCAGGCGTAGGCGCCGAGGCGGTCGACCTCGACCCTCGGCGGGGCCGCCTGGGCCAGCGACGTCAGCTCCGCCACGGCGACCCCGCTGCTGGCGAACGACGCCGTCCCGAGCTCGGTCATGGGAAGGCAGCACGGCATGGCGCCGACGCCGTTGATCTGGACCTGGTCGAGCCAGCGGCGGTCCCCGCCGAGCGCATCCCAGATCGAGGCGAGGAACTCCCCGGTCACCCCATCGTCACCATCGGCCATCGTCTTCCCCCTCGTGCCTCGGCCGGCGCCCCCGCCCGCTCAGGCTAACGTCGGTGGCCGGCCGGGGATCACTGGGGATCAGCCGGATTCGGCTGGCTGAGGAAGGGAATCTCGTGCGCATAGGAATCAATGTCCCCTTCCGCGGCCAGGACAGGAAGCTGCTCGACGGAGCCGGGGTGGCGAAGCGGGCGGCGATGGTCGAGGCGGCGGGCCTCGACGGGATCTGGCTCGGCGACCACCTCACCGCGATGCGGCCCGACCCGCTCGCCTACCTCCTCGTCGCCGCCCAGGCCACGACCACGGTCGAGCTCGGCACCGCCATCTACATCGTCCCGTTGCGGGAGCGCTACGACCTCGCCCAGCGGTTCGTGACCCTCCAGACGCTCGCGCCGGGGCGCTTCACCTTCGGCGTGGGCACCGGCTCGGCCGAGCGCGAGTACGAGCTCGTCGGCAAGGCCTTCGGGGACCGGTTCCGCATGCTGCGCGAGGACATGGCCGTGATCCGCGCCGTGGTCGAGGGCCGGCCGAACGATCTCCCCGGGCAGCCCCGGGAAGGCCCGGCCTGGGGGGCCGAGGCGGGCCAGGCCCGGTTCGTCCTCGGGGCCTGGCACAGCGACCTGCAGCTTCGCCGGGCGGCCGTCGACTACGACGGATGGATGGCCTCGGCCGGCGGGCTGACCCGCGTCGGCGGCTGGAAGAACATGGGCGAGGCCATCAAGCGCTTCAGGGACCTCGGCGGCACGCGGGCGCTCATGGGCACGGTCAACATCAACCTCCGGGCCCCGACGACCAAGCCCGGCCCCGAGGACCCGTTCTTCCTGGAGTGCGGGCCGGAGGAGGCGACCGAGCGGCTCGGCTACCTCGAGGACCTCGGATACGACGACGTCGTCGTGCACAAGACCGACCCTTCCCACCCGATCCCCGGCATGGGGTACATGCACGACTTCACCGCCGAGGAGCTCGAGGAGATCCGCTCGCTGATCCCGAAGGACAGCCGGCCGCCGGTCACGGCTGCCTGACGCCCGGCCGGCGGGGCGAGGGGCGGATCGTCCCACAATTCGATAGCTTTGCTAACGATGCACCGATGAAAGGAACGCCACTTCTCCGCGGTCGGCCGAGCAGTGAAGCCGCAGAGGCCCCGACCGAGCGCTCGAAGTGGCTGATCTTCAGCATCGTCTCGATCGCCCTGTTCATGATGGCGGTGGACCAGACGATCGTCTCCACCGGGTTGCAGACGATCCGCCACGCGCTCCACACGCAGATCAACTGGGCGACGTGGACCGTCACCGCCTACGAGCTCGGCCTCGTGGTGTCGATGCCGATCTCGGGGCGCCTGTCGGATCAGCTGGGGCGGAAGAAGGTGTTCCTGATCGCGGCCGTGGTGTTCATCACGGCGTCGTTGCTCTGCGGCCTGGCCGACAACATCACGATGCTCATCGCCCTCAGGGTCGTGCAGGCGCTTGGTGGTGCGGCGTTCATGCCCTCGGCGAGCGGGCTGATCGGCGACATCTTCGGCGAGGACCGCCACCGCGCGCTCGGGCTGTTCTCGAGCATCTTCCCCCTGGGTGCCCTGGCCGGACCCGTGCTCGGCGGGATCCTGATCGACAACTGGTCGTGGCGTGGCGTCTTCCTCGTCAACGTCCCGGTCGGGGTGGTCTTCACCCTGCTCGCCATCCGCTACCTGCCGAGCTCGAAGCCGCGGGGCGGCCATACGGACGTCGCGGGAGCCGTCCTGCTCGGCGGCGCGGTGCTCTCGGCGATGCTGGCGATCACCCGACTCGGCGACGCCGGCGGCACCCCGCTGTCGGTGGGCTTCGCCGGCCCGCTCCTCGCCGCCGTCATCCTCGGCTCGTACTTCTGGTGGCGGGCGTCGCGCATGGAGCACC
>WQVT01000598.1 GCA_009785715.1 Acidimicrobiaceae bacterium
GCTCTTCGTAGGTCTCGATCACGTCACCGGGCCTCAGATCCTGGTTATTGGAGAGGCCGATACCGCACTCGAATCCCTCGCGGACTTCACGCACATCGTCCTTGAAGCGCCGGAGCGAGGTGATCGCGCCCTTCCAGATGATGATCCCGTCGCGCAGGAAGCGAACCTTGGACCCGCGGGTGATGACCCCGTTGCGGACCTGACACCCGGCGATCGCGCCCACCCGGGGCACCCGGAAGATCTCGAGGACCTCCGCATCGCCGGTCACGACCTCTTCGAACTCCGGAGCGAGCATGCCGACCATCGCGCTCTCGATGTCCTCGAGCAGCTTGTAGATGATCTCGTAGGTCCGGATCTCGACGTCCTCGGATTCGGCCAGGGAACGCGCACCCCGGTCGGGCCGGACGTTGAAGCCGATGATGGTGGCGTTCGAGGCGGCGGCGAGGGCGACGTCGTTCTCGGTGATCCCGCCGACGGCGCGGTGGATGAAGGAGAGCTTCACCTCTTCGCGTTCGAGCTTGCGGAGGCTGTCGGTCACCGCTTCGAGTGACCCCTGCATGTCCGCCTTGAGCACCAGGTTCAACGTGGCGGTCTCGCCCCGCTGGATCTGCTCGAAGATGTCCTCGAGTTTGGCGCCCGTCCCCGTCGCCGAGGAGGTCCGCCGCTGATCGGCGGCCCGGTAGCGCTGCTCGCGCTGCTCGGCGATGTCTCGTGCGGTGCGGCTCTTCTCGGTGACCCGGAACTCGTCGCCCGCGGCGGGCACGCTGTCGAAGCCGAGCACCTGCACCGGCATCGAGGGCGCGGCCTCCTTGACGTTGTCGCCCTTGTCGTCGATCAACGCCTTCACCCGGCCCCAGGCGGCGCCGGCCACGATCGAATCGGCGACCCTGAGCATGCCTCCCTGGACGATCACGGTGGCGACGGGACCCTTGCCCGGGTCGAGGTTGGCCTCGAGCACGATGCCGCGGGCCCGGCCCTCGGGATTGGCGGTGAGCTCCTCGAGCTCGGCGACCACGAGGACCTGCTCGAGCAGGTCGTCGATACCGAGGTTCTGGAGGGCGGAGATCTGGACCATGATCGTGTCCCCACCCCACTCCTCGGGGATCAGGCCGCGCTCGGAGAGCTGCTGCATGACCCGGTTCGGGTCGGCGTTGTCGCGGTCGACCTTGTTCACGGCGACGATGATCGGGACGTCGGCGGCCTGCGCGTGGCTGATCGCCTCGAGCGTCTGGGGCATGACCCCGTCGTCGGCGGCGACCACCAGGATCACGATGTCGGTCACCTCCGCGCCGCGGGCGCGCATCGCCGTGAACGCCTCGTGGCCGGGCGTGTCGATGAAGGTGATCAGCTGGCCCTGATAGTTGACCTGGTAGGCACCGATGTGCTGGGTGATGCCGCCGGCCTCGCCGGCGACCACGTTGGTCTCGCGGATCCGGTCGAGCAGCAGCGTCTTGCCGTGGTCGACGTGGCCCATGACGGTGACGACCGGCGGGCGCGGCCGGAGGTCGGCCTCGTCCTCCTCGATGTCGTCGAAGTACTTGGCCTGGAGCTCCGCCTCCTTCTCCTCGCCGGGGTCGACGAGGCGAATCTCCGCTCCCACCTCGGCGGCGAACAGCTCGATCATGTCATCGCTGAGCGACTGGGTGGTGGTGACCATCTCGCCCTGTTGGAACAGGAACCGGACGACGTCGGCGCCGGAGCGGTTGAGCTTGGGGCCGAGCTCCTGGGCGGTCGAGCCGCGCTCGATGATGACCTCGCCCTCGGGCACCGGGGCATTGGAGGGGCTGTAGGTGGTGATCAGCTCCTGGGCCTCGAGCTCCTCGATGTTGCGACGACGACGACCCCGCCGGCGCTGGCCCTGACGGCCGCCGCCGCCACTGCGGCCGAAGGGCGGACCGCTGCTGCGGCCACCGGGACCGCCTCCGGGCCCGCTCGGGGCACCGCCGGTGCGTGGGAATCCACCGCCCCCGCCGGGTGCGCCCCCGGTGCGGAACCCTCCGCCCGGCGCGCCGCCCGGACGCGGACCGCTGAACCCGCCGGGGCGGCCTCCACCCGGACCCGACGGACGGCCGGGACCGCCCGGGCCGGCGGGACGGCTCCCGCCGGGCGCGGGCCGCGCCCCGGGACCCCGGCCCGGCGGGGGCGGGATGAGCTTGCCGGACTGCGAGACCGGCGGACGGCGCATGCCCGGCGGCGGCGGGATCGGCTTGCCCGACGCCGAGACCGGTGGGGTGCCGATCGGGCGGGCCCCCGGGGGCGGGGGTCGCCGGGTGGCACCGGGGGGCGGGCTGCCGGCGCCAGGGGGCGCAGCGGCCCCGTTCGGCGCCGCAGGCGGAGCGGCGCCGGCCGGCGACGGCGCGGCAGCCGCCGCGGGGGCGACCGGGCGGGACGGACGGTTCGCGGTGTCGGGACCGGGAGCGGGAGGGGTGGCGCGGCCTGGCTCACGGCGCCCGCCATCGGCAGGCGGACGGCCGGTAGGCGGTGCCGGGGCGGGACGGGGCCCGGGAGCCGGCGGCGGCCCCGACGGGACCGGCCGGGGCCCGGGGGGTGACCCGGGTCGGGGTCCGCTGGCCGGGGGTGCGGGCCGCTGCGCCGGGCC
>WQVT01000599.1 GCA_009785715.1 Acidimicrobiaceae bacterium
GAAGATGCCCTTGTCTTGGCCGAGCTGGGTGGCGGCGAGTCCGTTGAACGGCTGCGTTGCTATCGATATCGCGTAAAGTGACTGGGCGTTTGCCCCCGGAGCGGCTGCCCCGAGCCCTCCCGCCGCGGCAAGGAAAGCAAGCGTGGACGTCGCCGCGACCACACCCGTCACGCGATGTCGAGTCCCCGTGTTTCCGCCCCAAGCCCCTCCTCGGGCGCGGCGGGTGCCGACCGATCGTCTGTTCATCCGCATCGTAAGTTCCCCCCTCTAGCAGCATGCGTCTCTAGCTGCCCGGCCCCCGAGCCGCAGCTCCGGGGCCGAGCCCGAAGCTTCAGTTGCCAGCCACCGGCGCGCCCGCCCGAGCGACTGCCGGGTCGGTCGACTTGGCCGCTGCGTCCACGGCCTGGAACGCCTCTCGCCGTGGACGGAGGTACTCCCAGAAGTCCTGGCCCCTCGGGACCATGGACCAACCTGAGCGCTGGCGGTACATCCCCGGCTCCTCCACGCCGGGCGGGATCGTCCCCTGCTCCCGCAGGGCGTGGGCGGCGTTCAGGAGCGCCCGCCGCACCCGGATGATCATGCCGTCGGTGGTACCCAGATTCTCGGTGCTGCGATCGACAATGGGACCCTGGCTCCAGGTGATCGCACCGTCCTGGATCGGAACACTAGCCAACCCCGAATAGCCCGTCTGAGTCCTCGAGGTCTTCTGCACCTCCCGATCGATTCCGAAGTCGTAGCCGCCTTCAGCCGCCGTGTCGTAGAAGAACTTCAGACGGTAGCGTCCGAGAAAGTCGGCATTGTTCGGGAGCAAGCCGCGATTGGCCGCGAACGTCGACGCACCGGGCGGCTGGTCGAACCGCCCGGTCGTGAACGACCAGGACATGGTGTGGGTGTCGTCGAGCGGGACGGTAACGACGCAGTTCGCCTGCGTTCCGAGCTTGATGACCGGCGTCATGGTCACCCATGGAAACAGCCAGTGCATCGTGCGGTAGTAGTCCGTGCCGTCCTCGCCGGGCCGGTACGCGCCATAGCTGGCGCCGAATTCGGTCTCCTTCACGACGAAGGTGGTGGCTCGATTGCCGACGATGTATTTGAGATCCTCGACCGGACCGGGATAGGCCTCCTGCGCCTTGACGGGATCGAGGGCGTCCTCCAACGGCACGGCGCCGAAGTGGAGGATGCCCTGATGCGCCGTGTCCATGTTGTTTTCCATGCACTGGAACCAGTTCCAGTTGAACATGTTCGGGCTCACCCGGCCGCGCCCTTCGACCATCATGTTGGGCTCCAGATCGGGCAGCGCCGGCGGCTCGGACCGCGGGCCCATATAGGTCCAGACGACCCCTCCGCGCTCGACGCACGGGTAGGTGCGGGCGCGGACGCGATCCATGAACTGGTTGTGCGTCGGCTCGTTGAGCATGTCCAGGCAGCGGCCCTCCGGGTCGAACTTCCAGCCGTGGTAGACGCAACGAATGCCCTCCTCTTCGTTCCTCCCGAAGAAGAACGAGGCACCGCGGTGAGGGCAGGCGTCCTGAATGATCGCGACCTTCCCGGACGTAGCACGAAAGGCAACGAGGTTCTCACCCAACAGGCGGAGCCGCACGGGCGCACCGTCCGGTTCGGGGAGCTCCTCGCAGAGCAAGGCGGGCATCCAGTACTGACGCAGCAGATCGCCCATGAGCGTTCCGGGACCGACGTGGGTGAGTGCCTCGTTGTCTTCGACGCTTAGCATTCGCAAGAGCTCCTTCGTTGCTTGGTGGTGTAGCTACTTGTTCGAACTCCGGTTGTGACAGGGGTGCCTACGCGACCGCTGTCGCTTCGGCAAGGAGATCCTTGGCGGACAAGATCTGGCCGGTGTACTTCATGCCCTCCCTGGCGAGAAGGGCGACGGCCGACGCGATGACATCGGGTGACTCTGCCCGGTCGAAGTCGACGTTCCTGCGGATCGCCGCCAGGCGGATCCGCTCGGTGATAACGAGCCCCGGGGATACCGAGACGATGGAAATGTTCTTGGCCATCAGTTCGCTCGCGTAGGCCGTGGTCATGCGATCGAATGCGGCCTTCGTGATGCCGTAAGAGGGATCGAGGGCGTCGAGCTCCCGTTCGGTTATCGGGCCGGTCGGAGGAGGGTTGTGTTTCGCAGAGCCGGACGTGACATTGATGATCGCACCCCCGCCTGTCTCCGACATGAGCTTGGAGATCCTCTGAGTCATCCGATAGGGGGAGCGGACGTTCACGCGGAATGCTCTATCGAGAAATTCGGCATTTCCCCCTATAAATGGAAGCCGCTGAGTCACCAGAACGGCGTTGTTGACGAGGATATCGATCCTCCCGAATCCGCGAACAGAAGCCTCGATAGCAGCGTCGACGGATTGATCGTCTTCGAGGTCGAGCCTGAGGGCCAGAGCTTGCCGGCCCTTCTCTTCGATTGCGGCGGCGGTCTCGCCGATGGTGCCGGGGAGCTCGGTCGGCATGTCACTGCGAGCGCACACAACGATATCGGCGCCCTCGTCGGCGAGGCGCAGTGCTAGGACCTTTCCAATGCCACGAGAGCTCCCTGTAACGAGCGCGACTCTGCCAGCAAGTGTCCCAGCCATGTGC
>WQVT01000600.1 GCA_009785715.1 Acidimicrobiaceae bacterium
GGGCCTGGGCCTCGAAACGGCGACGTTGCTCATCGGGGTCGATCAGCTCGCTGAAGGCGTTGCACAGCTCCCGGCCCGCGACGATCGCCTCGAACCGCTCGACGTAGCCGGGCTTGGCCCGGTGGTCGCGGGCGAGCGGGGAGACCTCCTTCGGGTAGTCGAGGACGAACGTGGGCTGCCACTGCTCGGCCTCCGCCGTCTTCTCGTAGATCTCGAGGAGCAGCTTGCCGGGCCCCCAGGACGGCTCGACCGGGACCTGGTGGCGGCTCGCCAGGGCGCGAAGCTCGTCGATCGGGGTGTCGAGGTCTACCTCGGCGCCGGCGTGGATGGCGATGAGCTCGGTGAGGGTCACCCGCCGCCAGGGCGCCGTCAGCGACAGGGGGCGGCCGGCGTAGGTGAGCTCCGTGGTCCCCCGCAGCGATCGTGCGAGGTGCGCCACGAGCTGCTCGGTGAGGTCCATCCAGTCCGTGTAGTCGGCGTAGGCCCAGTACGCCTCCATCATCGTGAACTCGGGGTTGTGCCGGGTGTCGAGGCCTTCGTTGCGGAACACCCGGGCCATCTCGAACACCTTCTCGTAGCCGCCGACCACCAGCCGCTTCAGGTACAGCTCCGGGGCGACGCGCAGGAACAGGTCCAGGTCGAGCGCGTTGTGGTGCGTCGTGAAGGGACGCGCAGTGGCTCCGCCGGGGATCGGGTGGAAGACGGGGGTCTCGACCTCCACGAACCCCCTTTCTTCGAGGAATCTCCTGGTCAACGAGACGATTTTGCTGCGCGCCAGGAGGATGTCGCGGGAACCTTCGTTGGCCCACAGGTCGGCGTAGCGCTGGCGATAGCGCATATCGACATCGGCGATACCCCGCCATTTGTCCCCGAAGCTGCGCCGGGCCTCGGCGAGGAGCACCCAGGACTCGAGCTTGATCGACAGCTCACCCGTGCGGGTCCGCACGATGACGCCCTCGGCGCCGATCCAGTCACCGAGCGAGAGGCGGGTGAACGCCTCGAAATCCTTCGTCCATCCCGAGCCGGCGAAGAGCTGGATGGCGCCGGACGAGTCCCGCAGGGTGCCGAACGCCAGCCTGCCCATCTCCCGGCGCAGCATGAGCCGGCCGGCGACCGTGACCCGCTCGTCCGTCTCCTCGCCCGGCGCCAGCTCCGGATGGCTCTCGGCGACGGCCTTGGCGGTCGCCGTGATGTCGAAGCGGTGGGGGATCTGGAGAGACTCGACCTCGGGGTTCTCGGGGCTGTCGGGTTGTTCGGCGGGCATCAGTGTGGATGCTTGTCTACGCGCGGGGTGGCGTCCAATTGCTTCTTGCCTTGCTTCTCGCCTTGCGCCTTGTCTTGCGTCTTGCCCGGTCGCGGGGAGGGCGGCTGCCGGCGTTGTGAGCCGAAACGCGCGTATGCCGCGCGTTTTGGCTCACAACGACCTTTATGACGCACAACGGCGTCAGACGATGCGCACCGCCACCAACCGCCGCCAACCGCCGCCGGCCTATCCGCCCGCCTGGTTCCGCCCGTAGATGATGCGCAGGCCGTCGAGCGTGAGGGTGGGTGCGTGGTGGTCGATCGCCTGGGAGGCGGGGCCGATGAGCCCCGCCAGCCCCCCCGTGGCCACGACGGTGCACGGGCCGATCTCGTCCTGGAAGCGCCGGCACAGCCCGTCCACCTGGGCGGCGAACCCGTAGATGGCGCCGGCCTGGACGGATTCGACGGTGTTCTTGGCGAGGATGCTGCGGGGCTCGACGAGCTCGACCCGTGGCAGGAGGGCGGCCTTGGCGAAGAGGGCGTCGAGGGAGATCTCGACGCCGGGCAGGATCACCCCGCCGAGATACTCACCCTTCGCGGACACGACCTCGAAGGTGGTGGCGGTGCCGAAGTCGATGACGATCGTGGGCCCGCCGAACTGCTCGTAGGCCGCGACGGCGTCGGCGATACGGTCGGCGCCGACCTCCTTCGGGTTGTCGTAGAGGATCTGCATCCCGGTGCGGATGCCGGGCTCGACGATCACCATCGGCACGCCGAACCACCGGTTGGCCATCTCACGCATGGCGGTGCGGAGGCGGGGCACCACCGACGCGACCGCGAACCCGCTGATGACTTTCTTGGCCTCCAGGTCCTCGAGGGCGAACAACTGGCCGAGGAGCATCGCCAACTCGTCCGCGGTCCTGCTGGCGACGGTGGAGATCCGCCAGCTGTGGAGCAGCCCCGGCCCCGAGCCCGCCGGCCCGTCGCCGGGCTCGAACAGGCCGACCACGGTCTGGGTGTTGCCGATGTCGATCGCGACCAGCATTTGCTCAGTGCCCTCCGTGGGGCTGCGCCCCACACCCATCGTCGACCGGCGAGCTGGTGCTCACTCGGCCGACCTGACCTGCTCGCTGCGCTCCCATGTCAGAACTCCTCGTCGGGGGCCGGCACGGTGACGGCCACGTTGTCGATCAGCCTCGTCCGCCCAAGGCGGGCGGCGATCAGGAGACGCGCCTCCCCGCCGAGCCTGCTCAGCGCCGGCGGCGTTTCCAGGCGGTCCGGGTCGACGGCGGCGGCATAGTCGAGCGTGAACAGCGGCTCCTCGGCCAGGCACGCCTCCATGCGCGCCACCACC
>WQVT01000601.1 GCA_009785715.1 Acidimicrobiaceae bacterium
CGCCATGTGTTGTTCGGTGTTTCGGGCTCGCAGGCCGTAGGGCCGCTGGTAGGTGATGGCCTTGAGCCCCGTGTCGGTCACCCGGGCGATGACCGTGCTCGACCGCCCCGCGGACAGGTCGAAATACTCGTTGATCCGGGCGCTCTCCGCCCCGGGGATGCTCTCGTTCTCGCGGCCGCCGAGCTCCTCCCAGGTGACCCCCAGCTCGTGCCGGTTGGCCGCGTGTAACAGATCGACGATCTCCGAAGGCACCTCCGCGGACATCGACCCGCCGTGGGCACTCTGCATGCTCCCCGTGCTGGCCTTCTGCTCCTCGGCCTCGATGCCGACCACCACGGCCTTGACCCGGAACGACGTGTCGTTCGACACCAGCTTCACGGTCCGCTCCGGCTGCCCGTCGTGGGCGGGATCCGGCCGGCGGAGGCTGAGCGCGGTGTTCAGGATCCGGTTGTCCGGGACGGACAGGTCGAGCCGGTGCTCGGAGACCAGGTCCAGATGATGTCCGTTGACCTCGATGCGAAGCGTGCCGCCCGTCGCCAGCGGGACCGGCTCGGTGATCCCCTTCGGATCGGTCAGCCCTTCGATGATCGACCAGATGATCCGTAACGCCTGTCTGGCAGAGCGACCGGTTTCGTCCAGCCGCTTCTTCAGCCCGTCGAGCTCTTCGATCACCGTGAGCGGGACCACGACGTCCCCGCCCGGGTGAGCGAAGATCACCTCGGGATCCGACACCAGGGCGCTGGTGTCGAGCACGACGATGGTGCGATTCGGGGTTTCCGGAACAGCCGAGCGATGCGTGGAGGGGGGGTCCACAAGCGTCACATGACACCTCGCGTTGTGGTTGGCGGTCTGGTATGCCTACCGAAGGCGGGGATGAGTATGCCCGTCTCGCAACCTACCCCGCCGTGATGCCTACGGACGCGGGCGAGGTCAGGGAACGACGATCACCGGGTGGTTGGCCCGCCGTACCAGCCGCGACGTGACCGACCCCAGGAGATGCCGCCCCGGGTTGCGGCTGCGCCCCACGACGATGGCATCGGCGCGCACGTCGCGCGCCACGCGTTCGAGCTCGGCACCCGGCTCACCGGTGCACTCCACCAGGCGCCACCTGCCGGGCAACAGCTCGTCGAGGGCGCTGATGTTCTCGGGGGTGAGCGCCTCGTCGGCCATCAAACCCCCGGGCGGCAGGACGGTCCCGCTGGCGGCGGCGACGGCGGCGGCTGCCGAGACCGGGACACCGACCCGGACGATCACCAGGCTGCTCCCCTCCCGCCGTGCCATCCCGACGGCGTAGGCCAAGGCGTCCCGGCTCGGGTCGGTGCCGTCGAGGCCCACGACCAGCACCCCCGGTCCGTCACGGCCGATCTCGAAGGTCCCCGTCGGGATCGACATCGCTGGTCATCTTTGCCGGTGGGGGCGCCCCGATGTCGCTCGAGCTGCCCGTCGCCCGCGCTGGCCCTTCGCTCGAGGGCTACAGGACCGGGCTGGCGCCTCCGTCGAGGTTGATGGCCGTACCGGTCACGAACGACGAGCGGGGCGACAGCAGATAGGCGGCGAGGTCGGCGAACTCGTCCGCCCGGCCCACCCGGCCGATCGGGATCGTCTTGCCCATCTGCTCATACACATCGGCCAGGTTCTCGCCGGAAGCCTCCACCCGCCGGCGCCACTGGCCGCTCTCGATCAGCCCGATGCACACGGCGTTGACCCGGATCTGCGACGGCGCGAGCTCCTTCGACAGCGCCTTGGTGATCGCCAGGCCGGCGGCGCGGGAGGCAGCAGTCGGCAGGGAGGTCGGGCCGGGAGCCTTGGAACCGATATTCAAGACGTTGATGATCGAGCCGCCGCCGGCGGCGCGCAGGTGCGGGAGGGTGAGGCGGACGAGTCGCACGGCGGCCATCACCTTGAGCTCGAGGTCGTCGGTCCAGCCCTCGTCGCTGACGGCCTCGATGGAGCCGGCCGAGGAACGGCCGGCGTTGTTCACGATGCCGTCCACCCGGCCCCAGGTGTTCACGGTGGTCGACACCAGGCGGTCGAGGTCGGCGGGCACCGTGACATCGGCCGCCACCGCGATGGCCTGGCCGCCGGCCTCGCCACCGGCCTCGCCACCGGCCTCCCGGAGGCGGGCCTCGGTGGCTCTCACCCGCTCCTGGTCCCGGCCGCACACCGCCACCCGCGCCCCTTCGGCGACCAGCAGCTCTGCGAGGGCCAGCCCGAGACCATCGGTGCCCCCCGTGATGATGAAAACCAGGTCCTTCAGGCGCAGATCCACGGCGGCGGAGGTTAGCCGGGCGTGGCGGGTTGCCGCAGGGGCGGGCAGCGGAGGCGATCTGGCAGCCGGGGCTGCGGGGAGCTGGCGGCGTGGCGGCCGGCGGGCACGCCGGGTTCAGGGCGCGATCCGACCCCAGAAACAGAGCACGCTTCGCGCCCTGAACCGGGCGAACCGGGCGAACCGGCCACGACGAAGGCCGTCGAGCGCCGGCGGCAGGAGCGAGCGGAGGCGACTACGGATACTGCTCGCCGACCGGGATTGCCGCCGCCAGGGTGTTGCCGGCCGGGGCGAGGGGACAGGCCCAGGCCGGGTCGTACGCACACGAC
>WQVT01000602.1 GCA_009785715.1 Acidimicrobiaceae bacterium
AAGGAGGCTCCCACGGAGCGGACCTCCTGGTGAGGATGGACGTATCTGCCGGCTGGGCACAGGGCCGAGACTTCTGAAAGAGCCGAGACTTCTGAAAGGGCACAGCACAGGGCCGATCACTGTGGACCGATCTGTGGGATTCCTGTGGAGAGTTACATCCACGTGATTTCCTGCTCCCCACGCTAGCCGACCCCCCGCCAGACCGGGCTACTTGTCGGCCGCGGCCCCCGGACAACCTCGTCGAGGCCAATAGGGTTGGGCGCCGTGCCCCGCCACCGGATCCTGATGGACATCACGCCGGTGCGGGAATCGAGGGACTTCCGGCTGATCTTCGGCGGGCAGGCGGTGTCCGTGCTCGGAAACCAACTCACCCAGGTCGCCGTCCCGTTCCAGGTCTACGCCCTGACCCATTCCTCGTTCGACGTGGGGCTGGTCAGCCTGATCCAGCTCTTCCCCCTGCTCGCCTGCTCGCTGCTCGGCGGTTCCCTGATCGACGCCGTCGACCGCCGGCGGCTCCTGATCGTGGTCGAAGCGCTGATGGCCTGCTCGAGCGCCGGGCTCGCCGTGAACACCGACGTCGGCCCGCATCTGTGGGTCCTCTTCGTCCTCCCCGCCGTCACGGCGGGGCTCAGCGGGATCGACAATCCGACGCGCAACGCGATGATCCCGAGCCTGGTCCCGACCACCCAGATCCCTGCCGGCACGGCGCTCTTCCAGGTCTTGAACCAGTTCGGGTCGGTCGCCGGACCATCGGTCGGCGGCCTCCTCCTGGCGGGACCGGGCCTCAAGTTCGTGTTCTGGGTGGACGTGGTCAGCTTCGCCGTCTCCATCCTGGCTGCGTCCGCGATGTCCCCGCAGCCGCCGTCGGTCGCCGGCCAACGGCCCGGGCTGCGCTCGGTGGCCGAGGGCCTGCGCTTCGTCCGCGGGCACCAGGCCATCCAGGGCGCCTACCTGATCGACATCAACGCCATGGTGTTCGGGATGCCGCGGGCCCTCTTCCCGGCGCTCGCCCTCCACCACTTCGGCGGCGGCGCGCGCACGGTCGGCTTCCTCTACGCCGCGCCCGGCGTCGGCGCGTTCTTCGGGGCACTGACCACGGGTTGGGTCAGCCGGGTTCGCCGCCAGGGTGTGGTCGTGACCGTCGCCGTGGTGATCTGGGGGTGTGCCATCGCCGCCTTCGGCCTGGTGCCGTGGCTCGCCCTCGGCCTGGTGCTTCTCGCCGTCGCCGGGTGGGCGGACGTCATCTCCGCACTGTTCCGTAACATGATCATCCAGTTCTCCACCCCCGACCGGATGCGGGGCCGGCTGCTCGGCTTGCAGATCGGCGTGGTGGCGGGCGGCCCCCGGCTCGGCGATCTCGAGGCTGGGTCCGTGGCCACCCTGTTCGGGAATCAGGTCTCGGTGGTCTCCGG
The DNA here is from genome assembly GCA_009785715.1 of Acidimicrobiaceae bacterium. Taxonomy (GTDB): domain Bacteria; phylum Actinomycetota; class Acidimicrobiia; order Acidimicrobiales; family Palsa-688; genus WQVT01. Next base: position 1,413 of record WQVT01000602.1, read on the forward strand.
CGGCCTGGCCTGCGTGGTCGGCGCCCTGGGGTTGGTCCGCCTCCTCCCCGAGTTCCGCCGTGTCGAGCTGCGACCCGGCGCGAACCCCGACGACGAGGAAGACGAGGGTCTGCCGGCCAAGGAGGCTGTCGCCGACTAGACATCCGGGCGTGCTCACCTGGAGCGAGGTATCGGCCCGGCTCGCCGGCGAGAAGATTTGTTGGTTGCACACGACGGGCCCCGACGGGACCCCGAACGCCACCCCCGTGTGGGGCGCCCTGCTGGCCGGGACCTTCCACGTCTACACCCGGGGCGACACGGTGAAGGCCCGCAACCTTCGGCTCAACCCGAGCGTGGCGATCCACCTCGAGAGCGGGGTCAACGTCCTCATCGTGCACGGGACCCTCGCTCGTCTTGGACACCCTCGCGATCGACCCGATGTGCTCGATGCCTTCGCGACGAAGTACCACGAGCCGGAGGAGGTGCCGTTCCTGCCCTCCTCGGATCCGGCCTTCGACGTCCTCTACGCCCTGGAGCCGCAGCGGGCGATCACGTGGTCGCTGCCGGACACGGCCGCCTCCACCAGGCGCTGGGTGCGCCCTGATTCGCGTTAACGGTGCCAATACCTGCCATATAGACGGGTTTCGGCACACGTAACGCGACAGCTCATCATCCTGTGGTCATCCTGTGGCGCCGGCGGGCCGGGACTCCTCGCCGGCAGGCTCCTTCTCCCCGCCCGCCGACTCTGCGGATTCGCCGGTGGCGCGGGCAAGGGACGCCTCGAGGGCGGCCACGAGGTCGATGACGTTCGACTTCGGTCGCTGCTCCTCGAAGACGACCTCGTTGCCCTGACGCTTGCTCTCGATCAGCTCCTCGACGCGCTGGCGGTAGGTGTTGTGGTAGGCGTCCGGCTTCCACTCCGTCGTGAGGGAGTCGACCAGCTTCTTGGCCACGTCGAGCTCACGGCCGCCGAAGCTCACCGCCTCGGGCAGGCTGTCGAGCTCCTCCGAGGGGTCCCGGATCTCCTCCGCGAAGTAGAGCGTCTCGAGGATGAGCACGTCGTCGCGCGGCCGCACGGCCACGAGGTGCTCCTTGTCGCGCATGACCAGGGTGGCGATCCCCACCTTGCCCGTCTCGTTCATCGCCTGGCGGAGGAGGGCGTACGCCTTGTCGGTGCCCTTGCCCCGGGGGGCCAGGTAGTA
>WQVT01000603.1 GCA_009785715.1 Acidimicrobiaceae bacterium
ACCGCTACGGCTCCTCGAGGAACCGGAGGAGCTGAGCTTCGGCGAGCAGCTCCGCCTCGCCAGACAGCACGCGGGCCTCACCGTCGATGCCCTGGCGAGGCTGTGCCATGTAAACCCCGCAACGATCTGGCGGTGGGAAAACAACAAGGTGGACCCGCAGAGGCGGCTCAGGAAACGACTGATCGCCGTGCTCGACGTTCAGTACGACCATCCGAGCAGGGCCGGCTAGGCAACACCAAGATTTAACCTCCAACTGCGTTTCGATGACTTGGCCCGCGATTCATCTTCTTTGGAGACTGTCCCCAAGATGAGCATCCTTTGGCCGACGCGCCACGGTGGCCGGGTCGACACCCGCACGTTCATCCCCAAGCGCGTGCACGAGGCGATCGGGGTCTTCGGTGCGGTGTCGGTGGCGACGGCCTGCCTGGTGCCGGGCTCGGTGGCGGCCGAGCTCACGGGCATCGGAGGCCAGGTGGGCAAAGTAGATCTCGAGATCGAGCATCCCACGGGTTCTTCACCGTGACGATGGACGTGAGCGTCGACGGGTCGGCTATCACCGTGCACCAAGCCGCCCGTAACAGACGGTCGGGTCATCGTGACGGAGAACTTCGCCGACTTCGCCGCCATGCTCACCGGGCGACAGAACCGGAACGAGCCTTCGGTACCAGTTGTGTTCATTCGGCGCGACAACTTCCCCCGGCCCGGGGCCCTGGCACATCACCTCGCTCGAAAGCTCGACGAGTGGGCCAAGGCGAATCCTGAACCCTTTGTCGGGTTGTACTGGCCATGAGCCTCGTTATCAGGTGAAGACGGCCTCGTAGACCAACCCTTCGGGTTCGGCGGCGATGGGGACGAGGAAGATCTCCAGCTCGCCCAGTTGGGCGTGGTGCAACCGGTGACTGACCGAGTCGAGGACCGGCGCCGCCGGTCCGCTGAAGCGGAGGGAGAACGGCCTCCGACGGCCTGGCTGCTCGGGGCCGACCAGGACCTCCCTGAGGCGTATCCCGACCGGCGCCGTCCCATCGTCGCCGACCTGGAAGTCGCTGCCTACGACGGCGTCGAAGTCGGTCGACGTAAGGCTAGACAGATCTCGCATCGCACTCCATGGACAGGTGGGCTCCGTTGGTCCCGCGGGCTACGAAACTCAGGGACTCCCAAAAGGATCGTGCGGGGTTGCTGAGTTCAACCTGACAACGGAGGGGCCACCCCGCGGCGCGAGCCTCGTCTATGAGGCCGCGCACGACACTGCTCCCGACCCCGGCCCCCTGGTACTGGGGGAGGATGGCGAGGTCGACGATCTGCATGCCATCCCCGGAGCGATCGACAATCAGGCGACCGACCGGCTCGCCGTCGACCAAGATCACGGAGAAGGCCGCCCGCGGATACCAGGCCCGGTAGTGGCGTCTCTGGGCGTCAAATTGCATCCGTATGAAGGCGTCCATCTCCGCCTCTGACCAGCCAAGAGCACTCAGCTCGAACCGCCGGGTTGAGTCGTAGACCTTCAGGAGAAAGCACTCATCCGCGGAGACGTCCTCGGATCGAATCGTCACCGCTGGACTCACGAAACCATCCTCATCGCCTGAGCCCATAGCACCAATAATAGTCCTCGGCGCGGCCTTTACCAAGTAGTATTAGGAGCGGCGAACGAAAACATGGGCGGGGAACCGACGGTCCGATCGACCGCTGGCCCGGCCAAATCGAACACCAAACCATTCCACGATCAAGGAGACAACCGTGTCCGACCAATTCATCGGTGAGATAAGGATCTTCCCCTTTAATTTTGCTCCCTCTGGCTGGGCGTTCGCGGCCGGCCAGCTCCTCCCGATCAATCAGAACACCGCCTTATTCGCCTTGCTCGGGACTACGTACGGGGGAAACGGAACCACCAACTTCGCCCTTCCCGACCTCCGGGGCAGAGTACCTATCAACATGGGCAGCGGATCTGGGCTATCGCCCTACACCCTCGGCCAGCTGGGCGGCACAGAATCGACGACCCTCACCGTGACGCAACTACCGAGCCATGGACATCCGGTTCAGTCCAGTGACGGGGGGGCCACCACGGGGCGATCGGTCGGGGCGGTCCTGGCTCGCACCGGCACCAACACCTACGCCGCCAGTCCCGACGGCTCCACGATGAACGCGTCGATGATCGGCAATACCGGTAGCAATCAACCCGTCAACAAGGTCCAGCCCTTCCTGGCGCTGAACTTTTGCATCGCCCTGACAGGGATCTTCCCCTCGCGTGGCTGAGCGGGCGAGGAGGGCCGAGCACCACGTCTGATCACCCTCCGAATCGGGTGGCGTGGCCGGCTGCATCGACGATGGTGTAGCCGGTCCCGTCCACGGAGTCGTACAGGCCGATGATTCCGGCGCCGGACGCCCCGCCTCCCAGCGACCCTGCAAAAACGGCGTCACCGAAGGTGAACACCCCACCATCAGAAGCCACCAACCAATACCCCCCACCATCCGGCGTCGCCGCCATCCCCACAATCGGCTCGTTCAGATGAAGCGCACCCGTCGACCCATAGAACGCCGCGTCACCAAACGCAAACACCCCACCATCAGAAGCCACCAACCAATACCCCCCACCA
>WQVT01000604.1 GCA_009785715.1 Acidimicrobiaceae bacterium
GTCCGACAGGATCTCCAGGATCCTGGCCGTGTTCAGGTAGCTCTCTGCGGCGGTCCGGCCGCCGAGCGCGTAGGCCTCGTCCGCCAGCCTGACGTGCAAGGCGTCGCGGTCGAGGTCGGAGTAGACGGCGACGCTGGCCACCCCGAGCTCACGGCAGGTCCGGATGATGCGGACGGCGATCTCACCCCGGTTGGCGATCAGGACGTTGTTGGGCACGATCAGGCAGTCTGCCAGTTCGCCCTGACGACGGCGAGACTCGCCGGGTTGGGCAAGGCTTACGTGCATGAGCGCCGAAGAAGTCCTCGCCCGCCTGCCACCGGGCTGCCGGTTCGGCACGATCCGCTGGCTGGCCGAGGCCACGTCCACGAACCGGGTGGCGCTCGAAGCGGCCGAGGCGGGGGCGCCCGAGGGGCTGGTGGTGATCGCCGACTTCCAGACCGCCGGCCGGGGGCGGCTCGACCGGCGCTGGGACGCGCCGGCGGGTACGGCCCTGCTGCTCTCTACGCTGGTCCGGCCGGTTGACCTGCCCCCGGCCGGGTGGCACCTCGTGACGGCGGCGGCGGGCCTGGCTGCCAGGGAGGCGTGTGGGCGATTCGGGGGCCCTTTGCCCGACCTCAAGTGGCCGAACGATCTGATGATCGGCGAGCGCAAGCTTGCCGGGATCCTCGCCGAGGCGACCGGAGACGGCGTCGTGATCGGCGTGGGCTGCAACGTCTCGGCGGCGCCGGCCGGAGCGGCATGGCTCGAAGAAACGGGGGCCGTCGATCGGGCGGAGCTCGCCGCCGGGCTCCTGGCCGGGTTGGACCGACGCCTCGGGCGGTGGGCGGAGATCGCCGACGAATACGCCTCGACCTGCGCGACGGTCGGGCGGCGGGTCCGGGTCGAGACCGCCGCCGGGGCGGTGACCGGTTGGGCGGACGCGGTCGATGCCGACGGCGCCCTGGTCGTGGATGGGCGCGCCTACGCCGCCGGCGACGTGGTGCACGTCCGCAGTCCCGGTGGGGGCGGAGAGTAGGGTTTTGGGGCGTGAGAGCCTTGATCCTCGCGGGAGGGGCGGGCACCCGCCTCCGGCCGATCACCCATACGAGGGCCAAACAACTGGTCCCCGTCGCCAACAAGCCGATCCTCTTCTACGGCATCGAGGCCATCGCCGCAGCCGGTATCACGGAGGTGGGCATGGTCGTCGGCGATACCCAGGCCGAGGTGCGCGCCGCGGTCGGCGACGGCTCCGACTGGGGCGTGAAGGTGACATACCTGCCGCAGGACGCCCCCCGGGGGCTCGCCCACGCCGTGCTCATCGCCCGGGAGTTCCTCGGCGACGACGACTTCGTCATGTACCTCGGCGACAACCTGCTGAAGCAGAGCCTCGGTGACTTCGTCGCAGCATTCGAGGCGGAGCGTAGGCGGGCCGACACGCCGACGTTGCACGACTCCCTGCCGGCGGCGTCCGCCCAGATCCTGCTCAAGGCGGTGCCCGACCCCCAGCGGTTCGGGGTGGCCGAGCTCGACGCCGACGGCCACGTCATCCGGCTCGTCGAAAAGCCGTCGGACCCGCCGTCGGATCTGGCGCTCGTCGGCGTGTACCTGTTCGATTCGTCGGTGCACGAGGCGGTGGCGTCGATCGAGCCGTCCGAGCGCGGCGAGCTGGAGATCACCGACGCCATCCAGTGGTTGATCGACCACGGCCACCGGGTGCGCAGCGAGATCCTCGACGACTGGTGGATCGACACCGGGAAGTTGACGCCGCTGCTCGAGGCCAACCGGTTGCTGCTCGAGACGGTCGAACGGCGGATCGACGGGGACGTCGACGGGGAATCCCAACTCGACGGAAGGGTGGTCGTCGAAGCCGGGGCGAAGATCGTGCGTTCGAACCTGCGGGGACCGGTGGTGGTCGGGGCGCACACCGTGGTCGCCGACAGCTTCGTCGGCCCCTTCACCGCCATCGGCCGGCGGTGCCGGGTGGAGGCCTCCGAGGTGGAGCACTCGGTGATCCTCGACGACTCGAGCCTGATCAACGCCGGCAGGGTCGAGGATTCCCTCCTCGGCCACCATGTGGAGGTCACACGGAGCGAGCGGCGTCCACGGGCGGCCCGGCTCATGGTGGGCGACCACAGCCAGATCGACCTGGCCTAGCGCCTCGTCAGGCTCGCCGGGAGCATCGGGTGAGCGGGACCCGGGCACCCGCTTGGTTAGCGTGGTGGCCGTGAAACTCCTCGTGACCGGAGGCGCCGGGTTCATCGGGTCGAACTACGTGCGTTGGGTGCTGGACAACACCGACGACGAGGTCACCGTCTACGACGCCCTCACCTACGCCGGCAACCTCTCCACGCTGGCGGACGTCGAGGAACGGGTCGGCCCCGGCCGCTACCGGTTCATCCAGGGCGACATCTGCGATCCGGTCGCCGTGGCGGAGGTGGTGGCGAGAACGGACGGCGTGGTCCATTTCGCCGCCGAGAGCCATGTCGACCGGTCGATCGTCGGCGCCGCCGACTTCGTGCTGACCAACTGCGTGGGCACCAACGTGGTCATGGATGCCTGCCTCAAAGCCGGTGTCTCCCGCGTCCTTCACGTCTCGACCGA
>WQVT01000605.1 GCA_009785715.1 Acidimicrobiaceae bacterium
CCGGGCAATGTTCGACATCCCCGAGAGCGTCGAGCTGTATTTCGCCATCCCACTCGGCTACCCGAGGGGCCGCTTCGGTCCCACCAGCCGGCTGCCCACGGCGGAGACCACGCATTGGGATCACTGGGGCGGCAGGGTTCCTTGGGCTTGAGCTCTCTCGCCTTGAGTTCCTCGGCCTTGAGCTCCTTCGGCCTTGAGCTCCTTCGGCCTTGAGCTCCGGAGCCCCTGCGCTGGAACGACGAGACGGGTGGTGGTGCGAAGTAGGCTCCAGGACGTCTGCAGACGGCCGTCGGCGAGGATTGGCTTAGGGGGAAGATGGTGAGCACGTTTCTAAATGTCGAGGACTTCCGGCGCCGCGCTCGCTGGCGCCTCCCCAAGGTGGCCTTCGACTTCATCGACGGAGGCGCCGAAACCGAGAGCGCCGTCCGCGGAAACCGTGGGGCTTTCGCCGAGGTGAAGCTGCGCCCGAAGAACGGGACCCGCGTCGGCATCCCCGACCTCCGCACCACCGTGCTCGGCCACGAGTTGTCGATGCCCGTCGCGCTCGCCCCCTGCGGCATGGCGCGAATCGCCAATCCCCAGGGTGATCTCGGAGCGGCCCGTGCGGCGGGAGCGGCAGGAACCGCCTTCACGCTGTCGACCATGTCGGGCCATCGGTTGGAGGACGTCGCCGGCGTGGCGGCCGGGCCGCTGTGGTTCCAGGTCTACGAGGTCGGCGGGCGCCCGCGGGTCGAGGCGTCGCTCGCGCGGGCGGCTGCAGCCGGATTCTCGGCGATCGTTGTCACCCTCGACACACAGGTGAGCGGCCACCGGTGGCGTGACTCACGCAACGGCGCGTCCGTGCTGCTCGGTCCGAACAAGGTCGCCGCGGCCCGCTACGTCCCGCAGCTGCTGCAAAACCCCGAATGGCTGGTGAACCGGCTGAGGGACGGGCTCGTCCCGAGGGTCGAGAACGTGATGCGCGAGGACGGCGTGCCCGAGTACCTCTGGAGGGACATCCGTGCTCGGACGCTCGCCTGGGAGGACTTCGCCTGGGTGCGCGAGGCCTGGAGCGGGCACATCATGGTGAAGGGCGTGCTCACTGCCGAGGACGCCGTCCGGGCGCTCGACGCCGGTGTGGATGGCATCATCGTTTCGAACCACGGTGGCCGCCAGCTCGACGGAGTGCATGCCACGCTCGAGGTGCTTCCCGAGGTCGTCGACGCGGTGGCCGGGCGCTGCGAGGTGCTCCTCGACGGGGGCATCCGCACCGGGACCGACGTCCTGAAGGCGTTGGCGCTCGGCGCGAAGGCGGTTCTCGTCGGTCGGCCATGGATGTACGCACTGGGCAGTGCCGGCGAGGCGGGCGTGGCCCGTCTTCTCGAGATCTTCCGCATTGAGCTCGAGCGGGACATGCAGCTGATGGGCTGTGCGAAGGTCGAGGAGCTCGGGACGGACTGCGTGGACGCGCCGCCGGCCTGGTATGCCCGCCACCGAGGTGTCTGAACGCACCTAGGACCGCACCCCCTCGCCCAGAGAGGGTGGTTGCTAAGCCGGACGACCTGGGCGGCGTCGGCGGATCATGAGCGTGCCGGCGGCCATCGCGACCGCGCCGAGCACGACCACGCCTACGCCGATCTCCAGGAAGTGCCGGAACGACGCACTCCCGAGCCCGCCGCTGCCCGCGGATTTGCCGGGCGGAGCGGCCGCGAAGAAGCGGAAGGTCGGTGAGGTGGAGGCCGCGAATCCCGAGTCGGCGGACGGCTCGTAGGTGGCGGAGAGCACGTGATTGCCGACGGGGACGTGCACCGTCAGGTCGGCGTCTCCCCTGGCGTCGAGGGTCGCGGAACCCAGGCTGCCCTCCCGATCACGGAACGTGACGGTCCCGGTGGGAACGGCCGCAGACGGGTCGACGACGGCGCTGAGCTTCAGGGCTGCCACGGTGTCGGTCCCACCGGTGCGGCGGAGACTGAGCTTGGTGGTCGTGGGGGTGAGAAGGACGGTCACGTTGACCGACTGGACGCTGGGTGTCCCGCTGTGGTTGTCGGCGGTGACGCTGAAGGCGTAGGTACCCGCTCGTGTCGGCGTGCCGGCCAGGGTCGCCGTCCCGTTCGCGTTGTCGTTGAACGTCAGCCCGGGGGGAAGGCTCCCTCGAACGGTGAGGGCGGGCACCGGCCACCCGCCGGCGGCGATGGTGAACGCCCCGGACATCCGCTGGGTAAAGGTGGCGGTGGGAGCCGAGGTCATGAAGGGCTGCTGGGTCACCTCGACGCTGAGTCGCTGGGTGAAGGTGGCTCCGAACGAGTTCGAGGCGGTCACCGTGATCAGGTAGGTCCCGCGTTGGGTGGCCGTGCCGGCAATGGTCGCCGTTCCATTGCCGTTGGCGTGGAAGGTGAGCCCGACGGGAAGGGTGCCCACCTCGCTCAGGGTGGGTGTCGGCGTGCCGGTCGCCGTGATGACGAAGTTGCCCCCCGTTCCGGTGGTGAAGGTGGCCGTCGTTGCGCTCGTGACGGCGGGGGGTTGAGTGACGTCGAGGATGAGGTGTTGGGAGACGGTGAGGCCGTTCTCCGCCGTGATGGTGAGGGCGAAGTCCCCCGG
>WQVT01000606.1 GCA_009785715.1 Acidimicrobiaceae bacterium
GCTCATCCGTCAGGTCATTCCCTTCGTCATCGCCATTTCACATAGCTCCCCTCAGCTGCTGGCGGGGATGCACCGTGTGCCAGGTCCCAGCCGCCGGGATGTGCAGATGGCCATTCAACGCGCCATGGACCGTGGCGAGCTCGCGCCGGACACGGACCTCGAGATCGCCCTCGATGTCATCACCGGCCCTCTGGTGATGCGAGTGTTCGTCGGGGGCGAAGTGCTTGATCAGGACTATGTCGAGCGGTTCACCGCCTTCGTGTTGCGCGCACTCGGCGCGGTCACGTCGACGTCGTGACCCGGGCTCAGCCCATGCGGCCGGAAACGTAGTCCTCGGTGCGGCTGTCCTTCGGGTGCAAGAAGATCTGCTCCGTGTCCCCGTACTCGACGAGCACGCCGGTACGCGTGTCGCTCTTCTCGTCACGGAGCACCGAGTAGAAGGCGGTGCGATCGCTGACCCGCGTGGCCTGTTGCATGTTATGGGTCACGATGACGATCGTGTAGCGGGCCTTGATCTCGTGCATCAGGTCTTCGATCGCCAACGTCGCGATCGGATCGAGCGCGGAGCACGGTTCATCCATCAGAACCACGTCCGGCTCGACGGCAAGCGTGCGAGCGATGCAGAGGCGTTGCGCCTGCCCACCGGAGAGGCTCAGACCAGAGCTGCCCAAGCGATCCTTCACCTCGTCCCAGAGAGCCGCCCGGCGCAGGGATTGCTCGACGATCTCGTTGAGCTGCTCCTTCTTGCGGATACCGTTGATCCGCGGCCCGTAGGCAATATTGTCGAAGATGGACTTGGGGAACGGATTGGGCTTCTGGAAGACCATGCCGATTCGCCTGCGTACCGCGGTTGGCGAGACGTCTTTTTCATAGAGCGACTGTCCGCGGTACTGGATGTCCCCCTCGACGCGTGCCCCCACGATGAGGTCGTTCATGCGGTTCAGGGTCCGCAGGACGGTGGTCTTCCCGCAACCCGAGGGCCCGATGAAGGCCGTGATTTCATTCTGATAGATGTTCAGGGACACGTTGGTGACTGCCCGGAAGGAGCCGTAGTAGATCGAGACATCCTTGACGTTGAAGACGACCTTGCTCGGATCCGGGGGCGGCTTGGGCGTCTCTCGTTCGTGAATGTCGAGTTGGGTCCCGATGGGCTCGTTCCGGTGAGTCTCGGTTGGTTCGGTTCTGGTGGCGACCTGTTGATCTTGTTGTTCAGACATCGAAAGTGTTCCTAATCTTCCGGGATCTGCGTGAATCGGGCCGTGACTAGTCGGGCGGTGATCATGAGGACGAAGGCGATGACGATCAGGGTGAGCGCCGAACCCCAGGCGCGCGCTTGCGCGCCCGTGAACGCTGACGTCGCGTTCTGGAAGATCTGCGCCGGGAGCGCGGTGTTCGCGCCGTTGAAGATGTTCGGGTTCGCCGTCGTCACGGTGAGGATGGTGAAGAGCAGCGGTGCCGTTTCGCCGGCGGCCCGAGCGACGGCGAGCAGGGCCCCACTGACGATGCCACCGATCGCAGCCGGCACGACCACCGTCATCGTCACCCGGGCCTTGGTGGCCCCGAGGGCGTGGCTTCCTTCGCGCAGTGAGTTCGGCACCAGCCTCAGCATCTCATAGGTGGAGCGGATCACGATCGGGAGCATCAGGCAGGCCAGCGCCAGGGCGCCGGCGAAGCCAGAGACGCCGAAGTGCAAGACCCAGATCGAGAAGAGGAACAGGCCCATCACGATCGAGGGCACGCCGGTCATCACATCGCTCATGAAGTTGATGAGCTGTGCCAGGATTCCCTTTCCGCCGTATTCGTTCAGGTAGACGGCTCCCAGCACGCCGAGCGGCACGGCAAGCACGGTCGCCATCGCGGTGATCAGGAGCGTGCCGACGATGGCTGGCCCGATCCCGCCGACGTTCGCCGGCGAGATCGACGGGGGGATTATGCCGGTGAGAAACCTCCAGCTGATGATCGAGATGCCCTTTGAGATGACGGTGTAGAGGACGAAGCCGAGCGGGACGAGCGCAAAGAGAAACGCGAACAGCATGAGGAATGTCGCGATCCGGTCCTTGTTCGTTCGCCAGCCCTGCGGCGGCCGGAGGTCGATGGTCGAAGGGCTCTCCGCGGGCTGTTGGGTCGCAACCGTTGTTGCCATCACGCACCTCTGCTTCGCCGGGCCGATCGTTCGACGATTGCCTTGGCGATGACGTTGACGATGATCGTGAACAAGAAGAGGAGCACACCGAGGCCGATGAGACCGGCCCGGAACACCCCGGTGGCCTCGCCGAACTGGTTGGCGATCACGGCGGGCATGTTGTAGCCGGGGGCGAACAGACGCGAGGTGATCGTGGCAGACGAGCCGATCACCAGCGCGGCCGCGATCGTCTCGCCCATCGCCCGGCCCAACCCGAGCAGGATCGCCCCGACGACCCCCGCCTGGCTGTGTGGCCAGACGGCGCCGCGGATCATTTCGAGACGAGTCGCCCCGAGGGCGTACGCCCCTTCCCGGTCGATCGCCGGCACCGTAGCGATCACTTCACGTGACAGCGAGGTGACGATCGGGGTGATCATGATTGCGAGGATGATTCC
>WQVT01000607.1 GCA_009785715.1 Acidimicrobiaceae bacterium
CGGGCTGCCTTTGTCGCTGGCCACCAAAGGGTGCTGGGTGGGGGTGCTGGGTGGGGCGGGGGCTGACGGGCGGGGGTGGCGGGGGGCTGGGGGTGGCGGGCGGGGGGCTGGCAGGCGGAGCGGGGCGGGCGATCGTGAGCGGAACGCGTCCATGTGAGCAGAACGCGTCCATGTGGGCCGTGAGGGGTCAACAGGCGCGCCTGGCTGCTCACATGGACGCCGATCAGTCACATGTGCGCGATCTGCTCACAACGCCCCCCGGGCCGGCGATCGGGCAGGTCAGGGTACGCTGGGCGGGTTCATGCCCGGGGTGGTGAGAGGAAGCCAGGATGACCCGGTTCTCTGAGACGCCCGTCACCGGGCACCCCGGCGCTGCGAGCCACCCCGGAACCACGAGCCACCCCGGCGCCACCGGGCACCCCGGCCAGCGCCTTCCGGACGCCGACCTCCCGCCCGCCACCCACCACGGCGCAGAAGCCGACCGTGCCGACCGCCGGCAGTCCCCGGCCTGGCCGCCCTTCGACGGGCCAACGGCGCCGACGACCACCATCGACGCCCTCCGCCACCAGAACGCGTTGCTCCGCCAGACCATCGCCCTCTGCGACCGGCTGACCGCGATGGCGCTGCGCGGGGAGGGGATTGCCTCGATCACCGACCAGTTCAGCCGTCTGATCGGCCACGGCGTCGTGGTGCTCGACGCGATGCTCTCGCCGCTCGCCAGCGCCGGCTGGGAACGGGACCGGTCGGGTGACGCCGATCCCTTCGGGCTGACGATCACCTATGGACACCTGCGCGCGGTGCTGGCGGGCGCCCGCGGCCCCCTCCGCCTCCCCGCCGTCCCCGGTGCCTCGGGGTCGGAGGGGTGCGTCGTGGCTCCGATCTCGGTTGGCGGACGCCTCCTCGGCTACGTCGCCGTCGCCTCGGCGGAAGAGCCCGTCGCCGGCGAGCTCGACCTCTTCGCCGTGCAGCACGCGGCCACCGTCTACGCCCAGGCGCTGCTCGAAGAGGACCGGGTCGGCGCCTTCCGGCTCCGCTTCCGGCGCGAGATCTTCGAGGCCCTCCTGCGCGGCCACGGGGATGGCGACCTGGACGCCGTCGAGTCTGCCCGCCTGATCGGCCTGGACCCCGACCAGCCCTATCAGGTCCTCGCCATCGCCGCCGACGAGCGGGCCGCGCAGGCTGCGGGCGGGCTGATCCTCGAGACGTCCGTCAACGCCCTCAACCATCGCTGGCCGGATCTCGTCGCCGTGATCGGCGACGAGGACGTGATCGTGGTCGCCCCGCCCCACCTGCCCTCGACGCAGCTGCTCGGCACGCCTGGGGCCCCGGCGGGCGGAGACGATCGCCTCGGCGACCGCCTGCTCGCCTTCCTGCAGAGCCGTTTCCCCGCCAACAGCTTCACGATCGGCGCCAGCCGGGTCACGGGCACGCTCGGACAGCTCGGCACGGCACGCGACCAGGCTCGGGCCACCCTCAAGCTCGCCCGCAGGCTGGGGCGCACCGACTCGGTGACGGCGTATGAGGAGCTGGGCTTCTACCGCCTCCTCCTCGCCGTGCCGCAGCCGGAACTGCGCCGTTTCGCGGACGAGGTCCTCGGCCCGCTGGTCGACTACGACGACGCCCACGGCAGCGACCTCGTCTCCACGCTCGCCGCGTACCTGCAGACCGGCGGCAGCCCCCGCCACGCGGCGGAGCGACTGTTCGTCCACCCGAACACCGTCGTGTACCGGCTCGGGAGGATCCAGTCGTTGATCGGCGTCGATCTCGCCGATCCCGAAGACCGCCTGCTGTGTTCGGCAGCGGTCAAAGGGCGCGAGGCGCTCGAGTCCCGTCACGCCGGCAGCGGGCCGGGCGCGCCGGAGCCGAACGGGTCGGGGCAGGACGACGGCGAGTGACCTCCGCCGCCGGCGGTGAGCCAACCGGGGGCGGACGACCTACCCTGGCCGACCGCCTGGCGCGGGAGATCGTGGTCTGCGACGGGGCGATGGGCACGATGCTCCACGCATCAGGCATCTCCTTTGACCGAGCCCTGTCCGAGCTGAACGTCGAAGGGCCCGACCTGGTCTCCGAGATACACCGGTCCTACTTGGCGGCCGGAGCGGGCGTCATCGAGACGAACACCTTCGACGCCAATCGCTTCCGCCTCGCTCGCCACGGCCTCGCCGATGCTGCGGCCGCGTTCAACCGGGCCGGCGCCGCGCTGGCCGTGCAGGCCCGCTCCGAGCAGGGCTCCGACGCCCTGATCGCCGGGTCGATCGGTCCCCTGCTGGCACCCAGCCAGCGTGATGCGGACATCGACGGCGATGCGGACGACGCCGTGCTCGAGCAGGTCGAGGCCCTGGTGGCGGGCGGCGTGGACCTGCTGATGTTCGAGACCTTCGGCAACCTGTCTCACCTCGTCCGGGCGGTCCGGGCCGCCCGACGCTCGACGCGGGTGCCGATCATCGCCCAGATGACCTTCCTCGAGGACGGCCGGACGATCGGGGGCGACCGGCCCGAGGTCGTGGCCCACGCCTTCGAGGACCTGGGCGTGGCGGCCATCGGCGTCAACTGCACGCTCGGCCCGCA
>WQVT01000608.1 GCA_009785715.1 Acidimicrobiaceae bacterium
GATCGACATGCGCTATGGGATCCGGTAGCCGCCGCCGATCACGGTTTCGATCAGCGGAGGCTCCCCGAGTTTTCGCCGCAGACGGAGCATCGTGACGGCGACGGTCTTGGTGAACGGGTCGGCGTGCTCGTCCCAGACCCGCTCGAGCAGCTCCTCCGAGCTGACCACGGCGCCGTCCGCCGACACGAGCGCCTCGAGCACCCCGAGCTCCTTCCGGGCCAGAGGGACGGGCCGGCCGGCCCTGGTGACGGCGAGGCGGACCCGGTCGACGACCAGATCACCCCTCGTCAGGACGGGCGGAGCGGACGGGCTCCGGCGAGCAAGCGCCCGGACCCTGGCGACCAGCTCCGAAAAATCGAACGGCTTGGCCAGGTAGTCGTCCGCCCCGAGGTTCAGACCCTCGACCCGGTCCTCGACCTGTCCGGCCGCCGTCAGCATCAGGATCCGGCTCGCGTATGGCCCCTCGACGACCTGCCGGCAGATCGTGTCCCCGTGCAGGCGAGGGAGGTCGCGGTCGAGAACGACCACGTCGTAGTCGTTGATGGTCACCTTGTCGAGCCCGCTCGGGCCGTCGTAGGCGACGTCGACGGCCATCCCCTGGTCCCGGAGCCCCTCGACGACCGCGTCCGCGACGACCGCATTGTCCTCGACGACCAGCACCCTCACGCCGCAATGATGGCGCACCACGGATAACGCTGCGATAACACGCCGTCTTGCCACCAACGCGTAATCCCAGTGTTATCGGTGCTGTCGCAGGGTCACCCCCATGAACGGACAACAGAATCGGCGACTCGCCCAACTCCGGCCACGCCGCTCGGTGGCGAAAGCGGGGGTCCTCCTGGCGCTCCTTGCACCGGGCGGGCTGCTCTTGGCGGCCTGTGGCGGCAGCCCGGCGAGCCGTGTCGCCAGCGACTCGGCCACCTCGGGCTCCGCCCATGCTTCCGGCGGCACCGCCGCTCCGGCCACGGGGCTCGTCGCCTACGCCTCCTGCATGCGTTCCCACGGCGTGGTCCACTTCCCCGACCCCGACAGCAGCGGGGAGATCCCGAAGACCCTCGTCATCCCCGCCGCCCGGGACGTGAGCGTCGCCCGGTTCCGGGCGGCCGGAGACGCCTGCGCCCACCTGCTCCCCGCCGGAGGACTGGGTGGCAAGGCCAACCCCACGATCAACGCCCGGGACGAGCAGGACTACCTGCGGGCCGCAGCCTGCATGCGCTCGCACGGCTTCGCCGGCTTCCCCGACCCCACGTTCTCCGGCGGCAGCGTGAGCCTCGACATCCCGTCCAGCATCGATACCCATTCGGCGGCGTTCACCCGGGCGGCGCAGACCTGCACCAAGCTCATCCCCGCCGGGCTCCCCTACAGCCACCCGGGGGACTGAGTCCTACCAACCGCCCTTGTGCTCGGGGACGCGGGAGACGAGGGGGAGCATGATCAGGACCACGATCGCTGCGGCCACCCAGAAGACATGCGCCTGGGTCATGGCGGGAGCGGCGCTCCGGTTGAGGATCGCCGTGGTCACCGACACCGAGAAGATGACGCCGATGTTGATGAACATCACCCGGAGCCCGGTGACCGCCGCCGCCTGGTCGGGCGCCAGGTGCAGGCAGGCGTTGCTCGCCGCGGGATTGACCGCACCGAGACCCAGTCCGGTGATGCCCACGGAGCAACTGAGCCAGAGGTAGGGGCTCACCCCCCACCGCGGCGACACCGACATCAACAGGTTGCCGATCGCGATGAGCGTGAATCCCACCATCATCGGCATGCGATACCCCGTGCGCCGGAGTGCGAGCGCGGCGACCGTCCCCACCAGGATCATCCCGACGGCCCGCGCCGTGAGCAACGTGCCCGAGCCCAGCGCCGCAATGTGGTAGCGCTGCTCGGCGTAGAGGGGAACCAGCGACACGATGCCGAAGGTGACCATCCCGTGGAGGAAGTTCACCCAGTTCATGAGCGCGAACCCCTTCCCGACCAGCAGGCGTACGGGGATGAACGGGGAGGCGGCGCGACGGGTGTGTCGAGCGAACAGCGTGAGCAGGACGACCGCGGCGAGCACGGGGACGAGGAAGATCGGGTCGTAGATCCTCGTCCTGCCCTCGCCCAGGCTCGTGATGCCGTAGATGGCCGCCAGCACGGCCGAGCTCATGAGGAGCAGGCCGGAGAGGTCGGTCCTTTCGCCCTCGGTTCGCTCGGACTCCGGGAGGTAGCGCAGCGCCATGAAGACGAGTGCGATGCCGACCGGCACGTTGACGAAGAAGATCCAGCGCCACGAGAGGCCCTCGACCAGCAGACCGCCGAAGATCGGCCCGACGACCTGGCCACCCGACGACACGGCGCCGAACATGCCGATGCCCCGGTCCCGGTTTTTCCCGAAGTGATCCGCGATCAGCCCTGCAGCCGATGGCTGGAGCGCACCGCCGCCGAGTGCCTGGATTGCCCGGAACACGATCAACAAGTAGATGTCGCTCGAGAACCCGCACAACAGCGATGCCGCCGTAAACAAGGCAATGCCGCAGAGAAAGACGCGCTTGCGACCGAACTGGGAGCTGAACTTTCC
>WQVT01000609.1 GCA_009785715.1 Acidimicrobiaceae bacterium
TCGAGCTGCCCGTTCCGGTTACCGTCGCGCTCCCTCCCCCCGAAGACCGGGCCCTCTCGGATGTGTGGTCGGCGCTCGGGGGGGAGCTCAAGCCGTCTCTCGACTTGGTCGTCATCTCGCCTTTCGATACACGTCGGTACCAGGCTGCGGCCCCCGAGGTGCTCGAGGGGCTTCGGCTGCGCTTCGGCTCGCTCTCCCCGGACGAAGAGGAAGAGCGCGAGGCTCTTGCCCGACGCCGGCACCGGGCCCGGAAGGCCGGTCGCCTGGAGGGCGAAGACGAGACTCGCGAGGCCCGCCCCGAAGAGACCGTGGCGTCGGGCTCCGCAGAAAAGCCCGGGCGTACGCTCCGCCTCCGCAACCTGCGCGACCCGGCCCCGGAGGAGCGCGGATGAGCGAGGTCATCACGACCATGGATGCCGACTGGTCGACGGGGTATCTCCTCGCCCATCTCGATCTCCTCCGGGCCCGGGTCCGGGCCGTGGTCGCCGAGCGACGGCAGGCCGACACCAACCCCGACGACCCCTACCGGGGCCTCTATGTGGATGCCACGGAGGCCGATGAGCTCATCGCCCGGGGCGCCGGGTCGCGGGTCCCACCGCCCGATCCCGACCTCACCCGGCTGGAGGGTGAGCTGGAGGCCAGGGCGTCGGCGCTGGCTGGCGCCGGCACGGACCTGCGATTGCCGGCGCTCGCCGGCCGGTTCGGGCTCGATCCCCTCGATGTCGAACTGCTCCTGGCCGCCATCGCCCCCGATCTCGACCCCGCATTCGAGAAGCTCTACGGCTACCTCAACAACGACGTCACCCGTCGCCGGGTCAGCGTCGGGCTCGCCCTCGAGATGTGCGGCGCCAGCCTGGCCGACGGCCGGGCGCGATCCCGCCTCGCCGCCGGTTCCCCCCTGGTGGACGGGCTGTTGGTCAACGTCGAAGACGGCGACCGACCGATGCTCAGCCGTGCCCTACGGGTGCCGGACCGGGTGGTGGCGCACCTGCTCGGCGACGACCGGCCCGATCGGCTCCTTTCCCCGTTGCTGGTGGCACCCGCGCCCTGGCCCGGGGAACCCGGACCCGCACTGGCCGGCGCGCTCGATGCCGGAGTCGACCTGCTCTACGTCCAGGAGGCCCCGGGCACGGCCGGCCTCTCCTACCTTGCCTCGGCGTTTGCTGCGACGGGCCGCCCGGTCATGGTCGTGGACCTCGCCCTGCTCACGACGGGCGACGACCTCGACGTCCTGGCCCAGGTCGCGGCCAGGGAGGCGCGCCTCGGCGGCCGGGCGCTGGTGGGGATCCACGTCGACGCCCTCTCCGACCGGGGCCCGGCATCGGTGCGGCGTTGGGCCGAGCTCCCGGGGCTGGTAGCGCTGACGGGTTCCCGTGCCTGGGACCCCCGGTGGTCACGCCGCCCGCCGCTCCTGCTCGACGCCCCGGCGCTGTCAGACGGCGCCCGTCTGGCGAGTTGGGCGGGCGCCCTCGGCGAGTTCCCGCCCCCCGATGACCTTCGCCGCTCGGTCGGCGCCTTTCGGCTCACGCCCGAGCAGGTGGAGATCGCCGCCCGAGCCGCCGCCCAGCGCGCCGCCACCCGGAACGCCACCGCCGGGGCGGAGGATCTGCAGGCCGGGGCGCGGGCCCAGAATGCCGCCGGACTCGAGCACCTGGCGCGACGCATCGCGCCGCGGGCCACGTGGGGCGACCTGGTCCTCCCCCGCGTGGTCGAGGCGCAATTGCGCGCCCTCGCCGGGCGGGTCCGCCAGCGCAGCCGGGTGCTCGACGATTGGCGTCTGGCCTCGGCCGCATCCCGGGGCCGGGGCGTGACGGTGCTCTTCGCCGGGGACAGCGGCACCGGGAAGACGATGTCGGCCGAGGTGGTCGCCAGGAGCCTCGGACTGGACCTCTATGTGATCGATCTGTCGACGGTGGTGGACAAGTACATCGGCGAGACCGAGAAGAACCTCGACCGGATCTTTGCCGAGGCCGACCGGGTCAACGGGGTGCTCCTCTTCGACGAGGCCGACGCGATCTTCGGCAAGCGTTCCGAGGTGAAGGACGCCCGGGACCGCTACGCAAACGTCGAAGTCGCCTACCTCCTGCAGCGGATGGAACAGTTCGAGGGCGTGGCGATCCTGACCACCAACCTGCGGGCCAACGTCGACGAGGCCTTCCTCCGCCGGATCGACGTCCTGGTCGAGTTCTCGGTGCCCGACCCCGAGGCGCGCGCCCGGCTGTGGGCCAAGCAGCTGCGCCCGCAGGTGCCGGTGACCGGAGATATCGACCTCGCCTTTTTGGCCAACTCCTTCGAGTTCTCAGGCGGGAACATCAGAAACGTCGTCCTCGCCGCGGCCTTCGAGGCGGCCGAAGCCGACGAGGCGGTGTCGATGGCGCACCTGGTCCGTGCCACCGCCGCCGAGTACCGCAAGCTCGGGCGCCTGACGGTCGAGGCCGAGTTCGGCCGGTACTTCGCCGAGCTGCGCTCCTAGCAGCTTCGGGGGAAGAACCCGACGGTCTGGGTTGCCGTCTCTGCCCCGTCGCTGACGGTGTACGAAATGTCCCCTTCGCCGAA
>WQVT01000610.1 GCA_009785715.1 Acidimicrobiaceae bacterium
CCGATGATGCCGGTCGGCCCCTCGTAGGTCGAGGTGCCGAGGCCGAGGCGACCGGCGAGCTCCCGGTCGTTGGTGTTGCCCGACACCCGGACCGGCCGCGTGTGCGGGACGTCGGCGAGCAGCGCACCGAGGACGACCGCCATCTCGACCCCGATCTCCTGGGCCGCACCGGTGATCGCGGAGCAGAAGGTCCGCCACTTGAGGTGAGGTTCGACGCCCCGGACGAACACCACGTCACGCCCGGTGCCCGGCACCTCGGCGCTCAACAACTCCGTGTCGGGCCACTCGATGTCGCGGGTGTGGCCGGACACGATGCGGACCTGCGGCCGGGTTTCCGTGAAGTCGAAGAACTCCTCGGGGTCGATCCACGCGAACCGGGTGGCGTTCCAGGTGTTGGCCAGGTACCCGACCGCCAACGACGCAGCGTCGCCGGCGTCGTTCCACCCTTCGAAGGCGACCACGAGGAGCGGTCGACGGAGCTTTGGATGGCGGTCCCAGTGAACGAGATCCATGCGTTGACCGTACCTCCACCACAGAGGAACGGCTTGCCACGCGCACTACCGCCGGGTTTGGTGAGACCCGCCCATCGAGGAGGGGGCCAGCGGACTGGGGGGTTACCCGCCGGCGCGCCGCTCCCCACGGGAAAGAGTACTCCCACCGTTCGCAAAGCGCACCACGAAACTCTGCCCGCCCGCCGTGGTCGTCGCGGTGGCCACGCCACGGTGCCCAAGTCACGGTGGCCACGTCGCGGTGGCCACGCCTGAACACCTGCGGTCCCCTTAGGCTTTCCCGGTGACGTTCTCGGAGGCCACGCAGCGATGGTTCGACTCGGCCTTCGACGAACCGACGGCGGCCCAGCGGGAGGGCTGGGCGGCCATCGGCCGGGGCGAGCACACCCTCATCCTCGCCCCCACCGGATCGGGCAAGACGCTGGCCGCCTTCCTGTCGGCCCTGGACCGGTTGCTGACCCGACCGGGCTCGGGCTGCCGGGTGCTCTACGTCAGCCCGCTCAAGGCCCTCGGCTACGACGTCGAGCGCAACCTGCAGGTGCCGCTGGCGGGCATCTCGGCGGAGGCGGCCCGCCGGGGCATCGAGGTCCCCCGGATCCGGGTGGCCACCCGGACCGGTGATACGCCGGCGGAGCAGCGTCGAACGCTCGGGCGCAACCCCCCGGACATCCTGATCACGACGCCGGAGAGCCTCTACCTGATGTTGACCTCCAGGGTCGCGGCGACGCTGACGGGGGTCGAGCTCGTGATCGTCGACGAGATCCACGCCATGGCCGCCACGAAGCGGGGTGCGCACCTCGCGCTCTCGCTCGAACGGCTGGAGAGTCTGGTCACGGCGCCACGCGCGGGTGATCAGCCCGGGCCCGCTGAGGCGCCGGCACGACCGCCACAGCGGATCGGCCTCTCCGCCACCCAGCGGCCGCTCGAGGAGATCGCCCGGTTCCTGGGCGGGCAGGTGGACGGCCGGCCCCGTCCGGTGACGGTCGTGGACGCCGGGATGCGCAAGACGCTCGACCTTTCGATCGTCGTGCCGGTCGAGGACATGGCCCGACCCGGTGGCCGCGGCGAGGTGCCCGGCGACGGGCAGGCGGCGCCGGCGGACCTCGAGGACGGCGGGTCGATCTGGCCCGCCGTCTACCCGCGCCTCCTGGAACTGATTCGCGCCCACCGCTCGACCCTGATCTTCGTCAACTCGCGCAGGCTGGCGGAGCGTCTCGCCGCCCGGCTGAACGAGCTGGCTGCCGAGGACGACTCGGCCGGCGCCTTCGCCAGGAGCGGCGCCGCCTTCCTCGGCACGGGTGCGGACGCCCAGGTGGTCCGCGCCCACCACGGCTCGATCGCCCGGGAGCAGCGTCAGGAGATCGAGGACGCGCTGAAGAGCGGTCAGCTCGCCGCCCTGGTCGCCACCTCGAGCCTCGAGTTGGGCATCGACATGGGGGCCGTCGATCTGGTCGTGCAGGTCGAGGCCCCGACCTCCGTGGCCGCCGGCCTGCAACGCATCGGTCGGGCGGGACACCAGGTGGGTGCGCCGTCGGTGGGGCGCGTGTTCCCGAAGTTCCGCCACGACCTCCTCGTCGCCGCGGTCGTGGCGCAGCGGATGCACGCCGGGCTGATCGAGGAGACCCGGGTGCCGAGCCTGCCGCTCGACGTCCTCGCCCAGCAGATCGTCGCCCACGTCGCAGCCGAAGGGCCGGTGACGACGGACGAGCTGTACCGGATCGTCGGTCGGGCCTATCCGTTCGCCGGCCTCTCGCCGGCGGTCTTCGAGGGCGTGCTCGACATGCTGGCGGGGCGCTACCCGAGCGACGAGTTCGCCGAGCTGCGGCCCCGCCTGGTCTGGGACCGGGTGGCCGGGCGGCTGGAGGCGCGCCCGGGTGCGCAGATGCTCGCCGTCGTGAGCGGCGGGACCATCCCTGACCGGGGCCTGTTCGGCGTGTTCACCGCCGAGGGGGGACGGGTGGGGGAGCTCGACGAGGAGATGGTCTACGAGAGCCGGGTCGGCGAGACCTTCCTGCTCGGGGCCAGCACCTGGCGGATCGTC
>WQVT01000611.1 GCA_009785715.1 Acidimicrobiaceae bacterium
CATGGAGGGCGCCGTGCGCAGCGGCCTCGTCGCGGCGCGCGCCTGCCTCGCCGGCGCCCACCATTCCCGACCGCTCCCCAAGGAGGTGGCATGACCCCGACCACTGGCGTCCCGGAGATCCTTGCCCGTACCCGCGAGGCAATCGCCCCGGCGATGGTGGCCGCCGTCGACCGACTGGATCCCGACACGCGACTCCAGGTCAGCTACCACCTCGGGTGGGCCGACGCCGCCGGCCGGCCGCTCTCGGCCCCGACCGGCAAGGGAATCCGCCCGGCGCTGGCGCTCCTTTCGGCCGCCGCCGCGTGGTCGGATCCGAGCGTGGGCATCCCCGGTGCCGTGGCGGTGGAGTTGATCCACAACTTCTCGTTGATCCACGACGACATCATCGACGGGGACACCGAGCGCCACCATAGGCCCACCGTATGGTCGGTGTTCGGCGTCGGTTCGGCGATCATCGCCGGCGATGCGCTCGAGACCCTGGCGCACCAGGTGCTCCTCGAGGCCCCCGATACTCCCGGTGGGGCGACTGGTCGGGGTGCGGCTGCATCGGCGGCGCTGGCCGAGGGGACGGCTGCCATGATCGCCGGGCAGGCGATGGATGTGGCCTTCGAGAAGCGGCGCAACGTCAGCGTCGAGGAGTGCATGGCGATGTGC
The DNA here is from genome assembly GCA_009785715.1 of Acidimicrobiaceae bacterium. Lineage (GTDB taxonomy): Bacteria > Actinomycetota > Acidimicrobiia > Acidimicrobiales > Palsa-688 > WQVT01. The sequence goes on from WQVT01000611.1 coordinate 655, forward strand.
GCGGCGAAGACCGGGGCGTTGCTCGGCTGCGCCGCCTCCATCGGTGCGGTGCTGGCCGGGGCGCCTACCGCCACGGTAGGGGCCTTGCGGGACTTCGGCGCCCAGCTCGGACTGGCGTTCCAGGCAGTGGACGACCTCCTCGGCATCTGGGGCGATCCGGCGACGACGGGCAAGCCTGCCGGCAACGACCTGCGCCAGCGGAAGAAGTCGATGCCCGTGGTGGCGGCGCTCGCCGCCGGTGGCGAGGAGGCCGACGAGCTGCGCGAGCTGGTCCTCGGACCGGCGCCGGATCGGGTCGGCCATCTCGTGGGCGCTATCGGAGAATTCGATGGGGCCGCCGGACCACCGACGGGCGGGGACCCGGTACCCCAGGAGCCGCTCTCCACCGACCAGGTGACGCGGGCGACGCTCCTCGTCGAACGCTGCGGCGGCCGGGAGTGGACCCAGGTCCGTGCCAAGGCGCATCTCGACGCTGCCCTGGGGGCCCTGCAACGCGTCCGGCTCTCGGCACTCCCGCACCGGGAACTTGCCGACCTCGCCGTGTTCGTGGTCGAGCGCGAGTCGTGAGGGCCCGATGAGCGCACTCTCGCGAGACGACGCCGGCAGCCGGCTCGCCGCCGGCCTTGATGCGGCGACCGACTACCTGCTCGGCCTGCAGCACCCCGACGGGTACTGGAAGGGGGAGCTCGAGACCAACGTCAGCATGGACGCCGAGGATCTGCTGCTCCGCCACTTCCTCGGCATCCTCGACGAGGGGGTGGCGGCGCAGGCCGGGGACTGGATCCGCTCCCAGCAGCGCGACGACGGGACCTGGGCCACGTTCTTCGGCGGGCCGGGCGAGCTGTCCGTGACGGTGGAGGCCTACATCGCCCTGCGACTCGTCGGCGACGACCCCACCGACCCTCACCTCGCCAAGGCGGCGGCGTGGATCCGGGCCCACGGCGGCCCCGCCCGGACCCGCGTCTTCACTCGCATCTGGATGGCCATGGTCGGGCGGTGGGACTGGGAGGCGCTGCCCGTGCTCCCACCCGAGATCGTCCTCCTCCCGCCCAAGACCCCGCTCAACATCTACGACTTCGGGTGCTGGGCCCGCCAGACGATCGTCGCCATCTCGGTCGTCATGGCCCACCGGCCGGTCCGGCCACTGCCCTTCGAGCTTTCGGAACTGACGCCGGCGCCCGGGAGCCCGCCACCCGCCCCGCTGCCCGGCAAGCCGGTGCGGCCGCCCTCCGGACGGGAGCGGTTCGGCCTCCCCGACCCCTTCGACATCCTCGACCGGTTCCTGCACTACTACGAGCACCTGCCGAGCTGGGTCGTGCCCCGGACCGTCACCCGACGGGCGGCGCTGCGCATGGCCGAGGAGTGGATCATCCGCCGGCAGGAGGCGGACGGATGCTGGGGCGGGATCCAGCCGCCGCTCGTGTACTCGTTGATCGCGCTTTCCCTGCAGGGGTACGCACTCGACCACCCCGTCATGAAGGCGGCACTCGACGGCATGGAGGGCTTCGTGCTCTCCGACGATCGGGGCCGCCGGATCGAGGCCTGCCAGTCCCCGGTGTGGGACACGGCCCTGGCGGTGGTCGCCCTGGCCGACGCGGGCGTCGGGCCCGACCACCCGGCGATGCGGCGGGCGGTGCGGTGGTTGCTGACCGAGGAGGTGACCGCGTCCGGGGACTGGGCGATCCGCCGCCCCCGGCTCGCCCCGGGAGGCTGGGCCTTCGAGTTCGCCAACGACAACTACCCCGACATCGACGACACCGCCGAGGTCATCATCGCGCTCCGCCGGGCCGGGATCCGCTCCCGCGACCCGGGTGCCGACGCCATCAAGCGGGGGGTGACCTGGACGGTCGGCATGCAGAGCCGGGACGGCGGTTGGGGGGCGTTCGACGCAGACAA
>WQVT01000612.1 GCA_009785715.1 Acidimicrobiaceae bacterium
CCCGGAGGTGCTCTAGCCAATGGCCAAGCCCAAGGTTGAAACCCCGAAGATGAAGGTGCGCAAGGGCGACACCGTGATGGTCCTGTCCGGTCCCTACAAGGGTCATCAGGGCAAGATCACCCGCGCCCTGCCGAAGGCGAACAAGGTGATCGTCGACGGCGTCAGCGTCGCCAAGAAGCACCAGCGCCAGACCCAGGTACGGATCAAGGGCGGCATCATCGACAAGGAGATGCCCATCCCGGCGTCCAACGTGGCGATCATCGGCAAGCGCGGACCGACGCGCATCGGGTACCGGTTCAAGGACGACGGCACCAAGGTGCGCATCGACAAGATGACCGGCGAGGAGATCTGAGATGTCGACCGCAACGACAGAAAAGACCCGTCCGCGACTGCGTGTCCGCTACGACGCGGAGATCCGCGACGCCCTCAAGGCCGAGCTCAAGCTCGGCAACGTGATGCTCGTTCCCCGGATGGAGAAGATCGTCATCAACATGGGGGTCGGCCGCGCAACCCAGCAGCCCTCACTCCTCGAGGGCGCGGTCCGCGACCTGACCCAGATCACCGGGCAGAAGCCGGTGGTCACCGTCGCCAAGAAGTCGATCGCCGGTTTCAAGCTGCGCGAGGGCAACGCCATCGGGGCCAAGGTCACCCTCCGGGGTGACCGCATGTGGGAGTTTTTCGACCGCCTCGTGAGCCTCGCCATTCCCCGCATCCGCGACTTCCGCGGCCTGCCGCCGAAGGGTTTCGACGGCCGGGGAAACTACACCTTCGGCGTCACCGAACAGCTCATTTTCCCCGAGATCGACTACGACCGAATCGACGCCCCTCGGGGCATGGACATCACCATCGTCACCACGGCGCGGACCGACGCCGAGGGCCGGGCCCTGCTCGACGCCTTCGGCTTCCCGTTCCGCAAGGAAGGCAACTGAGCCATGGCCAAGAAAGCGCTTGTCATCAAGGCCCAGCGCAAGCCCAAGTTCAAGGTACGGGGGTACACCCGTTGCCGGCGGTGTGGCCGGCCGCACTCGGTATTCCGCAAGTTCGGTCTCTGCCGGATCTGCCTGCGCGAGCTCGCGCATGCGGGTGAGATCCCGGGTGTCACGAAGGCGAGCTGGTAGGAGCCGACCATGACGATGACCGACCCAATCGCCGACATGCTGACCCGTATCCGCAACGCCAACGTGGCGATGCACGACACGGTGAGGATGCCGTCCTCGAAGCTGAAGGAGGCGCTTGCCGCCGTCCTGCTCTCGGAGGGCTACATCGCCGACTACCGGGCCAGCACCGCCTCGGAGCGCCCCGGGCGGACCCTCGAGATCACGATGAAGTACACCCGCGACCGGACCCGCACCATCTCGGGAATCCGGCGGGTCTCCAAGCCGGGCCTTCGGGTGTACGTCGGCTCCGACAAGCTCCCCAGGGTCCTCGGTGGCCTCGGGGTGGCCGTCCTGTCAACCAGCCAGGGACTGATGACCGACCGCGAGGCGCGCCGGCGCGGCGTGGGCGGCGAAGTCCTCTGCCACGTGTGGTGAGCGAGGACCACTGATGTCTCGAATCGGAAAAGCCCCGATCCCCGTGCCCTCCGGCGTGGAGATCACCGTCAACGACCGCCGGGTAACCGTCAAGGGTCCGCAAGGCACCCTCGAGCGTTCGCTGCCCGGCGAGATCACCGTCCGCCAAGAGGACGCAACGCTGTATGTCGATCGACCCAACGACGAGCGGCAGAACCGGGCACTGCACGGGCTGACCCGCAGCCTCGTGGCGAACATGGTGACCGGCGTGACCGCCGGGTTCACCAAGGAGCTCGAGATCGTCGGCGTCGGGTACCGGGCCACCGCCCGGGGCACCAACCAGATCGAGCTGGCGCTCGGCTTCAGCCACCCCGTCTACGTGGACGCGCCCGAAGGTGTGACCTTCGAGGTGCCGCAGCAAACCCGAATCAACGTCAAGGGGATCGACAAGGAGCTGGTGGGCCAGGTGGCCGCCAACATCCGCAAGATCCGCAAGCCCGAGCCCTACAAGGGCAAAGGTGTCCGCTATGTCGGCGAGCGGGTTGTCCGCAAGGCCGGCAAGGCCGCCAAGTAGCCATAGGACCGTCATGAGCATCTCGACCAAGAAGAAGCAGCAAGCGCTGGCACGCCGCCACCACCGGGTGCGCAAGAAGGTGCAAGGGACCGCCGACCGGCCCCGCCTGGCCGTGTTCCGCTCCAACCGGCACGTGGTAGCACAGGTCATCGACGACCGCACCGGGCGGACACTGGCCGCCGCTTCCTCGGTCGAGAAGGACGTCCGCGCTGCCGGCCCCACCGGAAACCGCAGCACCGCCGCAACCGTCGGCCGCCTCGTCGCAGAGCGCGCCCGGGCCGCCGGGATCACCGCCGTCGTGTTCGACCGGGGCGGCTTCCTTTATCACGGCCGAGTGGCCGCCGTCGCCGACGCGGCCCGTGAGGCCGGACTGGAGTTTTAGGACCCATGCCAGATCAGCAGTACGAGGACCAGACCATCAAGGTCAACCGCGTCTCCAAGGTGGTCAAAGGAGGTCG
>WQVT01000613.1 GCA_009785715.1 Acidimicrobiaceae bacterium
CGAGATGCCGTCCACGGGAGAAGCCGGGCGGCAACCCGACGCCGTTGTCCGGTACCCGCAGGACGAGCGTGTCATCGTTGCGCTTCAGGACGAGGTGAGCCTCGACCGTGGACTCATCCGCCAGCGCCCCGGGATCCAGGCCCCGGGTTGGACTACGCCTTTTTATGGGGCGATGCCGAGCAATTGTGCTGCGGTTCCCCCGAGGATCGCAATTCTCTCGTCATCATCTAAACCCGGCGTACCGAGAACGAGGTCGACCTCGGTGCTGGTCCAGGGGAACGGATAGTCGGTCCCTATCATGATCTGACCCGAACCGGTTTCTGCGATCAGGTGACGTAACGCCTCCGGGGTGAACACGATCGTATCGAAGTACAGCTGTCCTCCCTTCAGGTACGCGGTCGGATGCTCTTTTGGCAATGGGCCCACGCGATCCGGGAATGTCCGGCAGACCGCGTCAGAGCGGTTGGCGTATGAGGGCAGGAACCCACCGCCATGCGCCGCACAGATCTTGAGCCCCGGAAAGCGGTCGAGCGTCCCCTCGAAGATCAGGTGCGAGAGGGCGATCGTGGTTTCGAGCGGGTTGCCGATGGTGTTGGTCAGCAAGCCGCTGCCTGAAAGGCGGCCGCTTGGCTCCAGTTCGCGCGTTCCGAGTGGGTGCATGAACACGAGGACGCCAAGCTCCTCGCATTTCGCCCAGAAAGGATGGAACCTTGGATTCGCCAATTCCTCTCCGGCGACGCTGCCGGCAACCCCGACACCTCGAAACCCGAGCGTCTTGACCGCATAGTCAACTTGTTCGGCGGCAAGATCGGGAAACTGCAGTGCCGCGGTGGCAAAGGCGACGAAGCGCTCGGGGTTCGCGGCGCAGAACTCCACCAGGGCCTCATTCTGGATCCTGATCAATTCGGCCGCGGCGTCACGCTCGGCACGGTACCAGTAGGGGTTGATGCTGAGCGCTTCGACATCGATGCCCTGCGCATCCATTGCGGCAATGCGGGTGGTCGTATCGGTCATCAGCAGGCCAGGGGACTCGAGCGGCAAATCGACCACCGCCATGGCCTCCGGCACCGCGCAATGTGCATGGACGTCGACCGTCTTGACGCGCTTGCCGTTGACCACAACCTCACGCCTCCGGGCCGGCTCAGGTGAGCCGGAGCCGGATGTCGCGGCGTCAGCTGCCAGGTCGCAAGTCATGAATACAATGCGGCTCAGCGGGTCTTCGATGACGGGCATTTCCTTCCCTCCTTAGAGCGACGAGCGAGCGTCGGGACGCGGACGCCACGCCGTCGCAGGCCCCGAAGCTACGGTAGCGGTCGATGCCCAACTTCGGAGACTCAGTGCGTCGAACCGAGGACGCCCGCTTCCTCAAAGGGGAATCTCGCTATGTCGGCGACCTCCCGCTGCCCGGCGCCGCGCAGGTCACCTACGTAACTTCGACGGCCCCCCATGCCCGGATCCAAAGCGTCGACGTGTCCGCGGCTCTGAAGATGCCCGGCGTGCTCGACGTGGTCACGGCCGAGGACCTCGACATCGGGCCCTTCCCATCGGCGGCGGGCACCCCGGAGGCCATGCCGAGATCCCTGCTCGCGGAGGGGACCGTCCGTTTCGTCGGGGAGCCCATCGTGGCCATCGTGAGCGAGACGGCGGAGTCCGGCGCCGACGCCGCAGACGAGGTGGTGGTAGACCTCGACCCCCTCCCCGCGGTCGCCGACATGGACCGGGCCCTTGCCGGGGACGTCCTGCTCTTCCCCGAGGCCGGCACCAACGTCGCCGTCGAGGCCAGTGGGGGGAGCGAGGAGGTCGACGTCGATGCCTGCGAGGTGGTCCTGCGGGCCACCTTCCGGTTGGCGCGGGTCGCCCCCTGCCCCCTCGAGACCAGGGCGGCGGCGGCCCGGATCGAGCCCGACGGCCGCCTCACCCACTGGTCGAGCTGCCAGGGTGCCCACCCGATCAAGAACCTGCTCTGCCAGCTCTACGGCCTCGAGCCCGAGCAGGTGCGGGTGATCGCCCCAGACGTGGGAGGAAGCTTCGGGGCCAAGGCACGCCCCTACCCGGAGGAGGCCCTCCTCGGCTTCCTCGCCCGGCGTGTCGGCCGCCCGGTGCGGTGGATCCCCCCTCGCTCTCTGGACATGGTGGGGCTCGGGCACTCCCGGGTCCAGATCCAGCATGTGGAGCTCGGCGGCAAGAGGGACGGGACCCTCGAGGCCCTCAACCTCCGTGTGGTGACCGACTCCGGCGCGTACGCGCTGGGCGGCGCCGGGTTGGGCCGCAACACGGGAGCCCTGGCGTCGGGCGCCTACCGCATCCCCGCCGTTCACTGGGAGCTGAAGGGGGTCCTGACCAACACCACCCCGACCGTTTCTTACCGGGGCGCCGGCCGGCCGGAGGCGGCGTCGATGATCGAGCGGGCCGTGGACCTCTTCGCCGCAGAGGTCGGGCTCGACCCGCTCGAGGTCCGGCGACGCAACTTCCTGCGACCCTCCGACTTCCCCTACGCCGCTCCCACCGGGCCCACCTACGACAGCGGCGACTACGAGCGCG
>WQVT01000614.1 GCA_009785715.1 Acidimicrobiaceae bacterium
ATCCCTCACATACCGACCCCGCCGCTCCGACGCTCGCCATCATGGTTCCGAAAGCGGCTGAGCAGTGGACCGCCAGTGCGGAAACAGAGAGGCTCAAGACCATGAGACTTTGTGACCGCTGCACCGAGACGAAGCCATGAGCGCCGGGACCGAGGGTGAGGCCCCCGTGCTCGTCGATCTCCATTGTCACTTCATGCCCCCGGACCTCCCCGACTTCGCCAAGGAACTCGGCGACGATCGCTGGCCCCGCTTGATCGTCGATGAGGACGCCGGCGTGGGGAGGGTCATGCGGGGAGAGGATCTCTTCCGGATTGTTGATCCGCCGTGCTGGGACACAACGGCACGGCTGGCCGAGATGGCAGCCAATCGGGTCGACTATCACGTGATGTCGCCGATCCCCGTGGGACTTACCTATTGGGCAGAGGTGGGGCCGGCCGTGACCTACGCCCGTCACCTGAACGACTGGCTCGCCGAGCAGGTGCGCCACTCTGAGGGGAAGCTCCGAGGGCTCGGCGCGGTCCCCCTGCAGGACGAAGCGGCGGCCATCGCTGAACTCGAGCGCATCGTGGGCGAGCTCGGTCTATCGGGAGTGGAGCTCGGGACGATTGTCAACGGGACCGAGCTGAGTGCGGCGTCGTTCCGACGCTTCTTCCACGCCGCCGAGGAGATGGGGGTCCCAATCTTCATCCATCCGATGGCTCGTTACCACGGCTACGACATGGACCGTTGCAGGGGCGAGCGGGAAAGCATGGCTATCGAGATGTTGACCGACACGACAATTGCCGCCACCGCCCTCGTATTCGGAGGCGTCATGGCGGAGTGCCCTCGACTGAAGATCCTCCTGTCGCACGGCGGAGGGACGTTCACTTGGACGTACCCTCGGCTCCGCTACTGGGAGGCAAGGCAGAGCGACGACGCCGAACGGACGGAGCGGGAACTCGACACCCGGGTGGGAGACCTGTACGTCGACTCCCTCGTGCACGACCCGGACCACCTCCGGATCCTCATGTCCCGTTACGGGGCGAACCACGTGGTCGCCGGGTCGGACTATCCGTTCATGCCGACCCGGTTCACCCACCCGGCCATCATCCTCGACGAGGCGGTCCGCGCCGGCGTGTGCACCGCGGCCGAGACGGACGCAATGAAGGGCCGGAACGCATTCGAGTTCATCGGTGAACAGCTGTGAGACCCTCAGCCAAGACGGTCGTGTTCGACCTCGACGGCACCCTGACGGATTCCGAAGCCGGAATCGTCGCTTCCTATCGTCACGCCCTCGACTCCTGGGGCATCAAGGCCGATACCCAGGCAATCCGTCCGTGGATCGGGCCGCCGCTACGGGACGGGTTCCTGGCACTTGGCGTGCCCCGAGCTGAGCTGGACGAGGCCATCGGGCGCTACCGCGACTTCTTCTCGACCGAGGGCATCCTCGAGAACCGCCTCTACTCGGGTATCACTCCGATGCTTACCAGCCTGTCTGAGGCCGGGGTCGTGCTGGCGTTGGCGACCTCGAAACTCGACGAGTACGCACGGAGCATTCTTCACGACCTCTCGATTGCCCATTTCTTCGTGGTCGTCGCCGGATCGACCCGGGACGGCACCCGTCTGGACAAGCACCAGATCCTTGAGCACGCCCTCGAAGCGCTTGGCGGAGCCGACCCCTCCACGGTTGTCATGGTCGGCGATCGAGAACACGACGTCCGTGCTGCCCTCGAATGCGGGGTCCGCCCCATCGGGGTGACCTGGGGCTACGGCACCGTGACCGAGTTGCGCCTCGCCGGCGCCGACTGCGTGGTGGGCAGCCCGGACGAACTGACGAGCCTACTGCTGAAGTCCTCGTGGTCGAGCAGGCCCTCGGCGACCGGTTCCTAACTGCCCGGTTCGGGGCGCGATCCGACCCCGCCGGCGGGGGTGTTTCGCGCCCCGACCTCCGCGCCGCCAGTGGGCCGCCAGCGGCCCGCCGTCCGGCCGCGGGTTCAGGGCGCGATCCGGGTCCTCCGTCCAACCCGATTCGCGCCTCGAGCCGTGCTGGGCCCCTGGGCCCCTGGGCCGCAGCGCTCCCCCGCCCCCCACCGGCCCCCGCCGGCCGCCGCCGCCCGCCGCCGGTCGGGGAAACGGGCCCTCGGCCACCGGTGGTACAGTCCCGCGAATCCGCGCGAGCGAGCTTGCGGCGCGCCGCAACGAGTTGCTGGGACGGACGATGAGCCGGCCCAGCGATAGGAGGGGGAGATGAGCCCAGAGGGTGCAAACCCTGCCCTGTCGGGCGTGAGGGTGATCGACCTCACGCAGTTCGAGGCGGGCCCCTCCTGCACCGAAACGCTGGCCTGGCTGGGCGCCGACGTCATCAAGGTGGAGGTCCCCGGACGGGGCGAGCAAGGGCGGTACGCGAGCACCGACAAGGAGGGCGTCGACTCCTTCTATTTCATGCTCCTCAACGCCAACAAGCGCTCCGTGACCCTGGACCTCAAACACCCGGATGGGCAGCGGATCTTCGAGCGGCTGCTCGAGACCGCCGACGTGGTCATCGAGAACTTCGG
>WQVT01000615.1 GCA_009785715.1 Acidimicrobiaceae bacterium
ACACCTGGCCGGACGGTGGAATGACGCCGTTCCGCTCGGAAAAGGACACCAACTGGGAGGGGGCGTTCAGGGTTCCAGAGATGATTCGCTGGCCCGGCCACTTCCCGGCGGGCGAGGTATCGAACGAGATAGTGCAGCACCACGACTGGCTGCCGACGTTCCTTGCCGCGGCCGGGGAGCCCGACATCGTCGAGAAGCTCAAGGCGGGGCACGCCGCCGGCGACAAGTCGTTCAAGGTCCACATCGACGGCTACAACCTGCTCCCCTACCTCACCGGGGAGGAGGAGAAGAGTCCTCGGCTAGGGATGGTCTACTTCTCTGACGACGGCGACCTGCTCGCCCTGCGCTACGACAACTGGAAGATGGTCTTCATGGAGCAGCGGGTGCAGGGCACGCTGCAGATCTGGGCCGAGCCGTTCGTGACGCTGCGCGTCCCGAAGATGTTCAACCTGCGCATCGACCCGTTCGAGCGGGCCGACGTCACCTCCAACACCTACTACGACTGGCTGCTCGACAACGCCTTCATGGTGTATGCCGCGCAGTCGATCATCGGCCAGTTTCTCGCGACCTTCCCCGAGTTCCCGCCGCGGCAGAAGGCCGCGTCGTTCACGATCGATCAGGCCCTGGAGAAGCTCGAGGCGATGATCACGTCCGGACGATGATCTCCTCGCCGCCGGCATCCGAGATGGCGTGGGTGCCGGCGGCGACCTTCCGGATGGGCTCGGACGTCCACTATCCCGAGGAGGCGCCCGTCCATCCCGTCCACGTGAGCGGGTTCCGGATCGACCGCCGTCAGGTCACCAACCGCGAGTTGGCCCGCTTCGTCGACGACACCGGCTATGTCACGGTGGCCGAGCGCCCGCTGGACCCGGCCGATTTTCCCGGCGCCCCGGCCGAGAACCTGGTGCCCGGTTCGATGGTCTTCACGGGCACGCCGGGGCCGGTGGACCTGCGCCACCTGTCGCAGTGGTGGGCGTGGACGCCGGGCGCCTGCTGGCGCCACCCGGAAGGGCCGGGCTCATCGCTGGCCGGCCGCGAGGAGCACCCTGTGGTTCACATCGCCTACGAGGACGCGGAAGCCTACGCGGGATGGGCCGGCAAGGCGCTGCCAACCGAGGCGCAATGGGAGCTGGCGGCGAGGGGCGGCCTCGACGGCGCCACCTACACATGGGGCGACGACGCGGAGCCTCCCGGCGGTCGACTGGCGAACTACTGGCATGGAGAATTCCCGTGGCGGCCCGATCCCGGCTACGGCACCACCGCGCCCGTGGGCTCGTTCCCTCCGAACGGGCTGGGCCTGTTCGACATGGCGGGAAACGTGTGGGAATGGACGAGCGACTGGTACGCCGACCGCCATCCGGACGCCAGCCCGCCCTGCTGTGCGCCGCGCGATCCGCGCGGGGGTTCGGCGCGCGCCAGCCTCGACCCCGCGCAGCCGCAATTCTCGATCCCACGCAAGGTCATCAAGGGCGGCTCTTTTCTGTGCGCCGACAGCTACTGCCTGCGCTACCGCCCCGCCGCCCGCCGCGGGCAGATGGTCGACACCGGCATGAGCCACATCGGCTTCCGCTGCGTCTCCGGCGAGTGAGGTAGGTGCGAGATCACGCTAAGTGTGCTGCTGGCGACCTCAACCGCTGACAAGCCCGCGACCTTCCTGGCGGTGTTCGCCGCCCAGGTGCTCGGGTGGGCCGGCGTCCCGGCGGTCGGGGCGGCGGCCGCGGGCGCAGCCGGCGCACTCGCCAGCCAGGGCACGCTGCACCTGTGGGCGGTGCTCGTGGTCGGCACGGCCGGCGCCGAGGTCGGAAGCCTCGGCGGGTGGTGGGTGGGAAACCGGGTCGCCCGCGCCGGGCTGGGCGGCGAAGGCCGCTTTGACGAAAAGCGCCGGAAGGCGCTGGAGGCCGGCGAGAAGGTCGAGCGGAAGTGGGGCCGGCTGATCGTCTTCTTCGTGCCCTCGTGGGTGTCCGGCGCCCTGGGAATGCCGCTGCGGCAGTTCGCCGTCTGGAATCTGCTCGCCGCCCTGCTGTGGAACGTCGGCGCCGCGCTGGCCGCCTACGGCGTCGCCTCAGCAGCGTCGGGACACTCGGTCTCGCACATCGTCATCCCGCTCGTAGTCGCCGCCGCCGCCGTCTGGGTGACCGTTACGATCTTCAGGACGGTTCGTCGGCGGCATCACCACTCCGAGCAGACGCCGCTGACGCCCGAGGGGTAACCCTCATCGGCCGGTGCGCCAGGATCGCCGAGAGGCTCGTTCACCCCGTCCGGGTGAAGATCGCTCACCCGGATCACGATGAGACTGGCACGTCCCGATGCCCGGTTGGCTCTTCTCGTCGCTCCGCGGCTACCACCGATCGTGGCTCCGCCGAGACCTGATCGCAGGCCTGACGGTCTGGGCGGTTCTGGTCCCGGAAGCGCTCGCTTACGCCTCGATCGCCGGGGTCTCGCCGGTCGTTGGACTCTACGCCGCTCCCGGCGCCCTCCTGTTCTACGCCGCCTTCGGGAGCTCCCGCCATCTCGTCACCGGGCCGATG
>WQVT01000616.1 GCA_009785715.1 Acidimicrobiaceae bacterium
CCGTCCTCCGGGTTGTTGAAGGGCGCCCCCTACAAGGTGAACTTCGTGGAGTTTGCCAGCGGACCGCTGATCAACGCCGCCCTGGCTGCGGGCAAGATCGACCTCGGGACGATGGGTGACGAGGCGGCGGAGGGTGCCGTCGACGCACACCTCCCGGTGAAGGCGGTGCTCAGCTCCCTCGGGATCGGGCCGAGTTTCTTCCTCGTCGCCCGGCCGGGTATCGACTCGATCTCGCAGCTGCGAGGCAAGAAGGTCGCTTTCACGACCGGCACCGCCTACCAGGGGGTCGCCTTGCGCGCGCTGGCGACGGCCGGGTTGACCCAGAAGGACGTGCAGCAGGTCAACGTCACCCTCCAGCAGCTCGGGACGGTCATCGAGTCGGGCCAAGCCGACGCTTCGGTCCTCAGCATCCAGAACAAGGCCGACTATCTGCAGCAGCAGCCCAAGGCCAAGGTGCTTGCCGACAACGCAACGATGAAGCCGCCCTATTACAGCTATCTGGTCGGGAACTCCAAGTCGCTTGCGAACCCGGGGAAGCTTGCAGCCATCGAGGACTTCGCCCGCCGCTACGTCCAGGCGAACAACTGGGAGAAGGCACACGAGGCGAAGTTCATCCAGGACTACTACGTCGACGTCGAGCACCAGACGGCGTCGGAGGCGAAGACGATCCTGGCCGCCGGGGGCCTCTCGAACTTCGTGCCCGTCGGGAAGAAAGAGCAGGCGGCGCTCCAGCAGCTCGTCGGCTTGCTGGCGCGTTCGGGGGCGATACCCAAGCGCTTCAGCGTCGCCCCGCTCTTTGACCCCAAGGTCTCGGCCGAGTTCAACCGAGTCCTCAAGCAGGCGTCAACGTCCGAAGGCTGACCCCTACTTCGGAGAGAAGCTGAACCTAGTTCGGAAGGAAGCAGAGCGCCCGGACCTCGATCGAGTGGCGGGGCGGGGCGTCGGGTGCAGAGGTCGGGTCGACGATGGCCGAGTGGGGCACCCGCTGGACCACCGATGGGTCGGAGTCGTAGGTCTTGAACACGAGCACCTCGTCGCTGGTCATGTCCGGGTAGTAGTACCAGCGGTGGCCGGGCTCGTATTGGACGGAGAGGCCCACCTTCATCGTGGAATACGGCCCCACCGCGTTGTACATGTCGATCGGAACCATCCCGCTGCGACTGGCGGTGGACCCGTCGCAGAGGGCAAGCGGCATCCGTTCCACTTTCCCGATCGGCCGCCACACGTTCAGGTTCACGATCCGCTTCTCGGCCAGTTCGGCTGCCCGCTCCCCGCCGAACTCCTCGACGTACTGGGCGATGGCCTCCTCGGCGAAGTCGACGTGCGCGCCGCCCGCCGTGCCGCCCCGAGACCGCTCGAGCGGCTCTTCGGACTCCATGCGCTTCCGGGTCTCCTCGGGGTCGTCGGTCCGGAAGATGTGCCCGAACATGAAGGTCACCTCCGGGTGGAGGAGCTCGTCGAGCAGCTTCTCGGCGTCCTGGTAGTACCGGTCCACCTGCACGGGGTCGTCGAAGTCCGAAACGGCCGTCGGGTGGTTGAGCATCATGAACCCGTTGACGTCCAGCGTGGGAGCAGGATCCATCAGCCGGGCGTTGTAGACCGGCGTCTCCCGGGAGTCCCGGGGGCCTCCGATCGAGTTCTTGGCATCCGTGAGGTCGAACTGCATCTTCGGCGGCAGACCATCAGTCCCGCAGTAGTTGATGGTGCTGATGACAGAAGCCTGGGACACGGATGTTTGGGTCATGGCGGAGAGGCCCCCCTCGCGTCGGATCGACGGACTGTATGACAACCGTAGCCCGCAGAGGGCGGCTGTCAAGGTGAAAGCCTAGATGGCCTCGCTCGGTCGCCGGCGCTTGGGGGCCTCGATGACCTCGGCGTACAGCCCGAGCGCGTCGACCAGGTCGTAGTAGGCGAATGCCCCGTCGCCGTCGAGCCCGTAGCCCGAACCGGCCTGGACCGGCGTGAACCCCTCTTCTGCGAGGCGGTCGACGACCGGCTGCGCGTGGGGCACGTGGAAACCGACGTGGTGGGCGCCGTAGCCGTGCCGGGTGATCCACTCGTCGTAGATCGACGGGCCCGCCAACGGTTCCATGAGCTCGAGTTGGGGACCGGCGCCCGAGAGGGCGAGGCGCACCGAGAACCGTGCCGGCTCGCCCCGGAAGGTCAGCACGGGCACGGTCGAGCTGTTGTAGGTGTACACGAGCCAGTCGGAGCGACCCAGCACGGCGCTCCAGGTCGTGACCGCAGCGGAGAGGTCCGGGACGAGGAAAGCGACCTGGGTGATCGCCAGGCCCGACAACGCGCCCGGCAGTGGCCCGCCCGGCAGTCGATGGTCGCCCGGCGTTCCTCCCACCTCGCTACGGTACCGCCGGCGGCGGGCCACCGCGGAGGCCGCCGGGGAGTGGGGGAGGAGAGGCCATGGGGGATTCACCTGACATTGAGCAGCGGCGCCTCGAGGAGCGACTGCGGAGGCTCGAAGACGCGCACGACGAGGTCCGTACCCGCCTGCGACGCCTGGAGGCCGAG
>WQVT01000617.1 GCA_009785715.1 Acidimicrobiaceae bacterium
CGCTCCGGCATCCGGTCCCGCACCACGATGCCGATCTCGTTGGCGAGCAGGGCGGGATAGCGGTCCGGCTCCTCCCACACCGGAGGCTGACCCTCCTCGACGTGGGTCTGATCCAGCGAGAACGCCCGGAAGGTCACGTCCCACGGCCGTTCGTCGCCAGCGGCCTGCAGCGCCGTGACGATGTGCTCGTGGACGTTGCGGGCAAACGGGCAGCGGTAGTCCCAGTTGACGGCAAAGGAGGTCATGTGCTGCTCAACACCGGGCGGCGGCGGGGGATTCCTCAGACAGCGGCATGAGATGGCGGGCGAGCCTGCCGAGGGCGATGCCGATGATGATGCCGCCTGCCACGTCCGAGGCGTGGTGGATCCGCACGTGCACGCGGCTCATGGCGACGATGACCGCGATCACGTAGTAGAGCGGCGCCCAGGGGTCTCCCTCGCTCAGGAGCGCGGCGCCGAAGAAGGCGGCCGTGGCGTGCCCGCTCGGGAAGCTGCTGGTCCGCGGGATCCGCAGCGGCATCGGCCGGGGTGTCAGGTGCTCGGGGCGGGTGCGCCGGAACATCCATTTCACCGGACCGTTCACGAGCGCCGATTCGGCGCCGAGCCCGGCGGCAGCCCGCAGCAGGGGCATGCGCCAGTTCCGGGACAGCCGCCCCGCCTGTGCGGCGGCCAGGAGCAGCCAGATCAGGCCGTGGTCGCCGAGGGCGCTGGCGGTGTACATGACCCGGTCCACCGGGGTCCGCCCGCGGAGGTTGGTCTCGACCCAATCGTCGATGCAGTCGTCGAAGGCGCTCAGCCGCCCGCCCTGGGGGAGGGGGATGGGCGGCGGGACGAGACGGTCCAGATCGACCGAGCGCGAGAGTTCGGCGGCCCGGTCGAGGAAGGACCTCCCTCCGATCATCCAGCCGCGGCCCACATCCGGCCGGCTTCACCACCCGGGGCGTCGGGGCCCGCCGCGGAGGATCCGTCGGTCGTAGGGCTTCGCAGCGGGCGGACGGGGCGGGGCCACTCGGGGTCCGCCGGCGGGTCGCCGTCGGCCGGTAGCGGGCCAGGAAGGGGTGGAGGCGGGACCAGGGAAAGGTCGCCTCCCACCGCCGGGCAGTAGGCCTGGAATGCGCACGACGGGCAGAGGGGACCTGGCTTGGGGCGGAAGTCGTCCTGCTCGCAGGCCCGCTCCACCGCGGCCCAGATGGCCGAAGCCTGCATGTACAGGCCCCGCACGCTCTGTTCGGTCGGCACGGTCGAGATCCTCGTCGGCTCCCGGAGATGGAGCAGCTGGACGCGCGAGGGGCGGCGGCCGAAGAGCTCTTCGCAGAGGAAGGCGTAGAAGTGGACGCCGCTGAGCCTGCCCTGCTCGTGCCCCTCGCTCGGCGCGCGGCCCGTCTTGTAGTCGGTCACGACGAGCCCCCCGGCGTCGTCGAGCTCGAGCCGGTCGATGATCCCGCGCAGGACCAGGCGGTCGCGCCGGACCGTCACCCGCAGCTCCGTGCCGATCACCCGCACCGAGTCGGGGTCCTCGAGGGTGAAGTAGTTGTCGAGGAGCAGGGCGGCATCGGCGACGAACTCGTCACGCGCCTCCCCGACCAGGTCGAGCGGGGCGTACTCGGGCGCGTCGAGCACCTCCCGTGCGGCCCGCGACAGCTTCTCCCCGGCCACCGCCCGGCTGCGCCGCCCCGGCTCCTCTTCCCAGAACAACAGCTCGAGGGCACGATGGACGAGCGTCCCCTTGACCGCGAGCGGGGTCGGCGGCTCAGGGAGCCGGTCGATGGCGGAGAAACGGAAGGCCAGCGCGCACTCCTTGAACGACGACACCTTCGAGGGGGAGAGCGACGTCGGCAGCGGGAGAGGCATCGAGCGCGAGGCTACCGAGGGCGGGCGTCCCCCACGCGGACGCTCGCGGCAGGTGCGCCACCGACGATCGGTCGCCCCTCACCGGGCGCTGCGGCCGTCGGGGGCTACGGTGCCAGGCGTGGACGACCTGGAGGCTCTCCGAGCAGTCAACCAGCGCTACTACGAGGCCTTCGAGGCCTCTGACCTGGACGCGATGTCCGAGGTCTGGGAGCGTTCCGAGCGTGCCCTGTGCACCCATCCGGGCTGGTCGATGTTGCGGGGTTGGGGGCACATCGCTGCGTCCTTCATGGCGCTCTTCCAGTCGCCGGGAACGTTGCAGTTCGTGCTCACCGAGCTGCAACCGGTCGTCCAGGGCGACGTGGGGTGGGTCTCCCTCGACGAGAACCTCCTCGGGGACGACTCGGGCATCACGGTTGCGGTGATCAACCTGTTCACCCGCCGGCGGGATGGGTGGCAGATGGTCGCGCACCACGGCTCGGTGGTGCAGGCGACGGTTGGCCAGATGGGCTAGGCAGCCAGCAGATGCCGCATCTCGATCGCGTTGTCGACGGCATCGGAGCGCCACGTGTTGTCCATGAGCAGGTGGACTTCCCGGGCGGTGGAGGCCAGTTCGCGGATGCGGGGGACCCAGCCGGCCAGTTCCTCGGTCCGGTACCGGTACGGC
>WQVT01000618.1 GCA_009785715.1 Acidimicrobiaceae bacterium
ATGTGCGGGCA
Source organism: Acidimicrobiaceae bacterium (assembly GCA_009785715.1). Taxonomy (GTDB): domain Bacteria; phylum Actinomycetota; class Acidimicrobiia; order Acidimicrobiales; family Palsa-688; genus WQVT01. The sequence goes on from WQVT01000618.1 coordinate 12, forward strand.
GTGGCGCTCGCCGGTCGGGCACTGCTTGAAAGCGTGCTCGGGCTCCCAGTGGCCGAGCCTGGACAGCAGCCATGTGATCGGGTGCCTGATCGCCCAGCGCATGAGACCCATCCTGGGGGCGCGGCTGTTGGCGGGGTGCGGGAACGTGAAAGCCGCCGACCCCTCGGTGGGGGCCAGCGGCTTGGTGGGTCACTTGGCGGCGCGGCGCCGCTCGGCGTCCCGCCTGCTCTGGCAGGCCGGTGTGCGGTCGTCGGCGTGGAGGTAGGCCGGGGCGTCGTAGACGGTGGCCTGCTCGAACGGCCAGCCGGGGGTGACCTCGACGGTTACCTCGCGGCCGGGGCCGCGGGCCGGGTTGACGGTCAGCTCGTCGCCGCAGTCGCCGCAGACGATTGTGGTGTTCATCGTGATCTCCTCTCCTCGGGTGACCGGCCTCCGGTTGGTGGCGGGTCAGATCTCCGTTGGTCAGTTCGTGCGGCGCTCGTGCTGGGGGACCTTGCCGGTCCACTTGCCGAGGCGGCGCAGTGGCGGCTTGACGTTCAGGCCGCCGGGTCCGATGTGGCAGGCGGGGCAGATCGGGTTCTCGGTGCCGGTCTGCCAGGGTCCGCCGGAGCCGGGGCACATCATGTCGGTCTCCTCTCGGGGTCAGATCTCCTTGGTCCAGTAGCCGTTGGTGGCGTAGGACACGACGGCGGCGATGGCGTCGTCGCGGGTGGCGAACTTGTAGGTTCCGTATTCGGCGCCGACGGGGTCGATCAGCCAGATGTGGTTTCCGCTGATGTCGCCGATGTGGCGGCCGTCGAGGTAGATGCCCTCGGACTGCTTGCCGAACTTGCGGGTGGTGATGGTCATGGTGGTCATCTCCTGTCGCTGTTGAGTTGTGGGGACCGGCCCCCCGGAGGGGGCCGGCCGGCTGGGTCACCGTCCCCAGGTGAGGCCCTTGCTGGCCTTGTTGAGGTCGGCGACCAGGCCCCTCATGGCCTCGGCGTGGCCGGTGGCCTCGTCGATGAGGTCATCGACGGCGGCATGGGCGCCGACGGTGTACTCACCGGTCTCGGTGGTGAGCACCGGGAGCCGCTCCTTGTGGATCCGGAGGATCTGGAGCGGGGCGCCGGCGTACCGCTCGATGGTGGCCTGGTAGCCCTGGCCGTAGTCGGTGTAGTTCGTCATGTCGATCACCCTCTCTCTCGGTTGCTTTCATGGATTAGACGTCCTGACGTCATATCTCGTTCCGTGACGTGTGTCACATGCCCGGCGGGGTCGTCATGGTGACCGGGTCGCGGAAGCGGGTACGCAAGAACGCGGCGGCCGACTGGTGGGGCGTGGGCGAGCCGCCGGAGTCGGCGACCTGGCCGCGTCTCATGTCCGGCAGGCATCCTCGGGCGGTCGGGTCGTACGGCCCCGCGATGACGGCGTGGGCTGAGGGTCAGACGCTGCACCCGAAACGGTCGCGGGGATCTCGGTGGTGGCAGCAGCTCGCGGCGAACCGGGCGCTCGAGCATGATGATCTTGGTCGCCTCGTCTGGCCGCTGGTCATCGTGAGCGGGCCGAGGCAGACGGGCAAGTCGTGGCTGGAGCGGAACGTCTGCGCGTGGCGCATGTCGCAGGCCGAGCAGATCGGCGAGGAGCAGTCGGTTCTGCATGTGGCGCACAAGCTGATCGCGGCTCAGGAGGTGTGGCGGCCGGCGGCGCGGTGGGCGGCGGGGATTGACGGGGCGTCGGTGCGGCGGGCGAACGGGGAGCAGAACATCGAGCTGCCGGACGGGTCGAGGTGGCTGGTGCAGGCGGCGAACGACGGCGCGGGCGTGGCGTTCTCGCTGTCGATGGCGCTGATCGACGAGGCGTGGCGGGTGCCCCGTCAGGTGTACGACGAGGCGATCGAGCCGACGCTGGCGGAGGCGGAGTGGCCGCAGGCGTGGCTGGTGTCGACGGCTGGCACCAGCGAGTCGGATCTGATGATGACGAACCGGGCCGCTGCGCTGGCGTGCCTGGAGGAGCCTCGGGACACGCTGCTGATCGAGTGGAGCGCGCCGCCGGACCCGGATCTGGACATTGACGATGAGGCGATGTGGCGGCGCTGCCAGCCGCACTGGGATGAGCGGCGGCTGGAGGCGATGCGGCGGGCGCGCAGCTCGGCGGGTGAGCGGGCGTTCCGGCAGCAGTGGCTGAACCAGTGGGTGCCGGGGGTGTCGGGGCCGCTGATGGGTGAGGAGGTGTGGCGGCGGGTGTCGACGATGCGGGGTCCGCGGGGGCCGCTGGCGTTGGGCGCGGCGGTGTCGGCGGACCGGGCGTCGTCGGTGATCGCCGCGTACGGGGGCGGGGTCGCTGAGCTGATCGAGCAGCGGGAGGGCGCGGGATGGGTAGCCCAGCGTCTGGCCGAGCTGGCGGCCCGCCACGACGCGGCCGGGGTCGGCGTGCCCGGGTCGGGCCCGGCCGCGGGCGTGGCTGCGGACGTCGAGCCGCTGATCGGCGATCTGCTGGTGAAGATTTCCACGGCTCAG
>WQVT01000619.1 GCA_009785715.1 Acidimicrobiaceae bacterium
CGGCTGTCCGCGGCTACCACGCGGTACATCGGCTGCTTCTTCTTGCCCATCCGCATCAGGCGGAGCTTTACGGCCATCAGGTACGTCTCTCTATTCGTCGCTTGTCTGGAGTTGTCGATCGACTGGACTTGTCGAACTTCGGTGCGCGCTTGGCGCGGTCGTCAAGACTACCGCCTGACTCAGCGGCCCCGCTTTCGGGCCTTCTTCGACGCCTTCTTGTTGCGCTTGTTGGACGCCCGGACCATCCGTCCGCCGAGCCCAGGCATCCCGGTCATCTGCCGGAGGTACGCCTGCATCTGCTTGAAGCGGTCCAGCAGCGCATTGACTTCGGTGGTGGTGGTGCCGCTCCCCTTGGCGATCCGCAGCCGACGGCTGCCGTTGATGATGCTCGGGTCGCGCCGCTCGTCCGGGGTCATGGACCGGATGATCGCCTCGATGGGTCCGAGTGCTCGGTCGTCGATCTCGGCGTTGCGGACCTCCTTCGGCAGGCCGGGGATCATGCCCACGAGACCGGAGAGCGGCCCCATCTTTTTGACCTGCTGCATCTGCTCCAGAAAGTCCTCGAGGGTGAACTGGCCCTCCTGCAACAGGGCCATCGTCCGTTCCGCGTCGGCGGCGTCGACCGCCGACTCGGCCTTCTCGATCAGGCTGAGGACGTCACCCATCCCGAGGATCCGGTCGGCCATCCGGTCGGGGTGGAACTGCTCGAAGTCCTCCTGCTTCTCGCCGGTGGACTGGAACACGATCGGCCGGCCGACGACCTCCTTGACCGACAGCGCCGCGCCGCCGCGGGCGTCGCCGTCGACCTTGGTGAGGATGACGCCGTCGAGCTCGAGGGTCTCGTGGAACGCCTGCGCCGTGGCGACCGCGTCCTGACCGGTCATGGCGTCGATCACGAGGAAGGTGTAGTGCGGGTCCGTGGCCTCGGAGATCTGCCGGACCTCCTCCATCAATTCGGCGTCGATGGAGAGCCGTCCTGCGGTGTCGATGACGAGCACGTCGCGGCCGAGGCGGATCGCCTCCTCGAGGCCGCGCTTGGACACCGTCACCGGGTCGGAGGGCTCGGAGAACACCGGGACGCCCGCCTGCGCTCCGAGCACCCGCAGCTGCTCGACCGCCGCGGGCCGCTGGAGGTCGGCTCCGACCAGCATCGGGTTGCGCCCCGAACGGCGGAACCAGGCGGCCAGCTTTCCGGCGGTGGTCGTCTTTCCACCGCCCTGGAGTCCTGCGAGCAAGACCACCGTGGGCGGCCTCGAGGCGTAGGTGATCCTGAGGGTCTCGCCGCCCAGGATCTCCCGCAGCTGGTCGTGGACGACCTTCACGACCTGCTGGCCCGGGGTCAGGCTCTGAGACAGGTCAAGGCCGACCAGCTCCTCGCGGACGCGGGTGACGAAGTCCCGGACGACGCGGAGGTTGACGTCGGCCTGCAGGAGTGCGAGGCGGATCTCACGCAGGGCCTCGTCGACGTCGGCCTCGGTCAGCCGGCCGCGGCCCCGCAGCCGCGAGAAGATGCCGTCGAAGCGGTCGGTCAGTGAATCAAACATGTGCGGAACCAGCGTAGGGCAAAGGGAGCGCGATGCCCGTTCGGACGGGCGGCCAATCAGTCCTCTTCGAAGAGGGCGTCGACGAACTCCCGTGGCTCGAAGTCCACGAGGTCCTCCGGACGCTCGCCGAGGCCGACGAGCTTGATGGGAATGGCGAGCTCGGCCGTGATCGCGAGGGCGATGCCGCCCTTCGCCGTTCCGTCGAGCTTGGTCAGGACCACCCCGGTGACATCGACCGCGTCGGCGAACTGCTTGGCCTGGACCAGCCCGTTCTGGCCTGTCGTGGCGTCGATGACCAGCAACACCTCCTTGACCTGACCGGGTGGGCGCTCTGCCACCCGGCGGACCTTCTTCAGTTCCTCCATGAGGTTGACCTTGGTGTGGAGGCGCCCGGCGGTGTCGGCGAGGACCAGATCGGCACCGCGGGCGGAGGCGTGTTGGATGGCGTCGAAGATCACGGCGCCGGGATCGCCACCCTCGTTCCCGCGGACCATCTCGGCCCCGACCCGTTCGGCCCACAGCTCGAGCTGATCTGCGGCGGCGGCCCTGAACGTGTCGCCGGCGGCCATGACCACCTTGTGCCCGTCGTTCGCCTGGCGGAGGCCGAGCTTGCCGATCGTGGTGGTCTTGCCGACGCCGTTGACGCCGACGAACAGCCACACGGTGGTGCCCTCCTCGGTGAGGTGGAGCTGTCGATCCCCCTCGAGCCGTTCCACCAGGTCCGATTTCAGGGCCTCGAGCAGCGCGTCGGGGGACTCGATGCGTTCCGAGCGGGCCTGGGCGCGGAGGTCGTCGAGGAGCCCGGTTGTGACGTCCACCCCGACGTCCGCCAGGATCAAGGCCTCCTCCAGGTCATCCCAGGTCGAGGCGTCGATGCGATCCCGGGCCCGGACCGAGGACAGGTAACCGGCGAAGAGGGATCGGGCCTTGCCGAGCCGGTCACGGAACCGCGGAGGGGC
>WQVT01000620.1 GCA_009785715.1 Acidimicrobiaceae bacterium
CCCGCCCCCCGCCGCCCCCGCTCCCAGCCGCCAGCCGCCAGCCCCGCCACCCCTCCGCCACCCCCCTCCCGCCCCAAAACCCGTCTAATTCGATCCTATTTGACGGGGACATAGGATATTGGCGTGGCAATCGATCAGGGACCCGACGTCGCAGCGGTGACCCCGCTCCTCGAACGCGCGGAAGACGCAGAAGATGGCGCAGAGACGGGCGATCGGCGCAGAAGAGCGGGGCAGGGCGCCGGCGCAGGGATCGACGCGCACGGCCTGACCGAGGTGGTGACCCGGCTCCGGCGGGCGCTGCGGGCGAGCATCCGGACGGAGATCGCCTGGGAATCGCTCCCGATGGCCCAGGTCGAGCTCATGCAGTCGCTGGCCGACCAGTCGCCGGCGAGGATCACGGCTCTGGCGGAGCGCCTCCACCTCGCCAACTCCACGGTGAGTGGTCTGGTGAGCCAGCTGATCAACGGCGGCCTGATCGAGCGGGGGACCGATCCCGAGGATCGCCGGGCGGCGGTGGTCGAGCTCAGCTCCACCGGCCGGGCCACCCTGCGAGAGTGGGAGGCCGCCCACGAGCGCAGAATCCTCTCGGCCCTCGCGCAGCTCGGGGTCGAGCAACGCCGGGCCATCGACCTTGCGGTCCCCGCCCTCGCCGAGTTGGCCTGGCTTCTGGCGGAAGGTTCGGCCACCCTCAGTAGCGTGCCGGTCCGGGAGGTGCAAGGCTGACCCTATGGTCAGCACCCGTACGGCTCCCCGCCGTTCGACGACGCAAATCCTGCGACGGCTCGGTCTCAAGCAGGGTGCCCCCGTGAGCCGTCACCGCAACGTGCAGGGCGGCGCAGCCCGAGCCGCCGTCCTCGGCGCCGGCGACGGCCTCATCACGAACGTCTCGCTCGTCCTCGGCGTGGCCGGCGCGGGCAGCAACGACCAGTCGGTGGTCCGCCTGGTGGGCATCGCCGGGCTCCTCGCGGGGGCGTTCTCGATGGCCGCGGGCGAGCTCGTCTCGGTCCGGGCCCAGGCCGAGCTCGTCCAGCGCGAGCTCGAGGTGGAGCGCAACGAGCTGCGGACCGAGCCGGAGTCCGAGCTCGAGGAGCTCACCTCCATGTACCAGGACCGGGGCGTCCCCGAGGAGGACGCCCGGACCGTGGCCCGGATCCTTTCCGCCAACCACGACCTGGCCCTCGACACCCACGCCCGCCTGGAGCTCGGCGTCGATCCGAACCAGCAGGCCTCACCGAGTCTGGCGGCGGTGTCGTCGTTCGCCTCGTTCTCCGTCGGCGCCATCATCCCGCTCCTGCCGTGGTTCTTCACCAAGGGCCTGACCGGGGTCCTGCTGTCGATCGCGCTCGGCCTGATCAGCGCCCTCGTGCTCGGCGCCCTCATCGGGGCGTCGACCGGGCGCGGCGTGCTGCGGACGGCCCTGCGGCAGCTGGCGGCGGTGATCGTGGCGGCCGGGATCACCTACGGGGTGGGTAGCCTGCTGGGAGTCGGCACTAGCTGAGGTTCTGATGATCGACTCCCGCGTCGTGGATCGGCGGCAGTTGCGCCTGGGGCCGCTGCTCGCCGAGGGCGGGGAGGGTCGGGTCTACGAGCTTCTCGAGTCGCCGGACTGCGTCTACAAGGCCTTCCGCAGCCCACAACCCCGCGCTGGACTGACCGAGCTGGTCGGGTGGTCGACGACGCTCGATCCGGCCGCGGCGGGGAGGGTGGGGGCGTCGACGTCGTGGCCCCTGGCGATGGTCGTGGACGCGCCGTTCGTCACCAGCTCTGGCAACATTGAGCCGGGGCCGGCCGCCGGCCTCCTGCTCCCGAGGGCGCCGCGGCGGTTCAGCCTGCGCCACCGGGACGGTCGGGCACATCTCGCAACGCTCAGCTACCTGACGGCGGATCCCGACCGCCGTTCTGCCGCCTACGGCATCGACCTGCCGGCGGTGATGAGCCCCGAGCGCCTCGGGCTGGTCTACGCCCTGGCCCGCCTGATCGAGGCGTTCGAATCGCCCACGCCGGCGGTCTCCCACGGGGATCTGTCGGCCAAGAACGTGCTGTGGTCGCTCAGCCGCGGGCCCGAGGTGTTCATCATCGACTGCGACAACGGCGAGCGCTTCGCCGGCGGCGCCCCGCTCGGCCCGGCCGACCGCCGGCGGGCCATGACCCCGAACTGGGACGATCCCGCGGTCCTCTCGGGTGCCAACCCGGGGCCGTACGCCGACCGGTACTCGCTGGCGCTGATCTTCCTCCGGGTGTGCGGCGCCGCCCACTACCCGATCCAGAAGCGGCAGAAGGCGGGTGAACCGGTCGAGGTGGAGATCGGCGTGCCGGCCTCGGCCCGCCGTGTGCGTTCGCTCGGGCCGTCGGCGCCGCTGTGGCAGCTCTGCAGCGCCGGGCTGGGCGGCGACGCCGGTTCCCGGCCGCCGGCCGCCACCTGGATCGCCGCCCTCGAGTCGGCGATCGGCGACCTGGGCGCCGCCCGCATCCTCGATGCCGTCTGGGCCTCACAGGGCCGG